>JAZSCJ010000124.1:0-4386 GCA_045602885.1 Oscillospiraceae bacterium | reverse complement strand
GGGGCCGCCGGCTCCAGCGCACACAGGCGCTCCTGCCGCAGCTTCTTTTCCGGCGTGGGCTGATAAATGTAATCTTCCAAAAAGGCCACGTCATCTGCCGTGACCCAGTCGGGCACTTCGTTGCTGTCCGCGCCCCGGCCGTACTTGATCAGATTAGCGATGCGGTGGATCAGCACGGTGGTCTTTCCGCTGCCTGCTCCGGCCAGCAAAAGCAGCGGCCCATCCGTAGAGAGGGCCGCCTTGCACTGTTCGGGATTTAATGTTTCAAAGTCCAGGGCAATGGCTGCTCGCCGCGCCTGACAGAATCGTTGTTCCAGATCTCGCTCCAACATGGACATTGCTCACTTTCCTGATGATTGCATACTGTGGTATTTTATAATAAATCCCATTTTCGGTCAAGGGTCGCTCGGTGGCACGAGAGCAAATTTTATGTTATAATCAAGAAAAGCAAACAACAGGAGGACTTGGCCTGTGAGCAAGAAAACGCTTATTATCAACGGTTCCCCCCGTGTCAACGGCGATACCGCCGCGCTGATCCGGGAGCTGAAGGAGCATCTGTGCGGCGAAGTGGTTGAGCTGTCGGCCTTTCGCTCCCGTATCGCCCCCTGTGTGGACTGCCGGGGCTGCTGGAAAACAGCCCGGTGCGTAGTCGAGGATGACATGAGTCTGATTTACGCGGACGACTTTGACAATGTAGTGCTGGCCACGCCGGTTTACTACATGACGCTGCCTGGGCAGGTACTGAGTCTGATGAGTCGCTTTCAACCGCAACACGCCGCCCTGTTTTTCCTCAACCAGCCACTCAATCTGCGCCCAAAAAAGGGCGGATTGATTTTGACGGCCGGTGGAAAAGGCAACGAAGCCGGAGCGGAACACCACATTCGCGTCCTGTTCCGCTCCCTGAATGCCACCGGCTTTGAAGCGCACACCGTCAAGTCGGTCCAAACCGACACCTTACCTGCCGCCCAGGATGCCGCCGCTTTGGCTGGCGTGCGTGCCATGGCAAAATGGCTGGAGGAATGACCGATTATTTTAAGATGCGCACCAGCGTTTCCAAACAACGATCCACCTCCCACGGCTGATTAAAGGCAGAAAAACTCAGCCGCACCGTGCCATGCGCAAGGGTGTGCGCCGTTTGATGGGCCAGTGGCGCGCAATGCAGCCCGGCACGCACGGCAATGTCGGCCTCCCCCAGCGCCTGCGCCACCATCTCGCAATCCATGGTATCGCTCTGAAAGGACACGACCCCCACTTGATTGAGCAGCCCAGGTGCCGCAAACACTCTGATTCCCGGGATGCGTTCCAAGGCCCTGGCCGCACGCAGCGCCAAGCGCCGCTCCTGCTCCAGAATGAACTGCGTGCCTTGACACTGCACAAAGCGCAGCCCCTCCAGTAAGCCGGCCACACCCGGAATGTTGTGGGTGCCCGCCTCCAGTCGATCGGGCAAAAACTCCGGCATCATCTGTAAAGCAGATGCACTTCCCGTCCCTCCTTCCAGCAAGGGTTGCGCCCCCTCTTGTGCGCAGAGAAGCAACCCGGTGCCCTGTGGGCCATACAATCCTTTGTGCCCCGGCATCGCAACGAAAGCCGCCCCCCAATCCTTCACGGAAATGGGCAGACAACCTGCCGATTGCGAGGCATCGACGATCAGCGGCACACCGCGTGCCCGACACAACGCGGCAATTTCCGGGATGGGCAGCACATAACCAAAGACGTTGGACACATGGGTGCATACCACCGCCGAGATCTCCTCATTCAGCAGCGCATCAAACCGTTCCAGCAGCAGATCCGACCGAAACAGCGGACTTTGAGCCGTGCGGACGGTGACGTTAGGGATGGCGCCCAGCGGACGGGTCACCGCATTGTGCTCATAGCCGGAGATCAAAACGGTGCTGCCCGGCTTGACCAGCGATTTGATGGCGATGTTCAGCGCATGGGTGGCGTTGAAGGTCAATACCACATACTCCGGCTGAGGCACATCGAACAGCTTTGCCGCCATTTGGCGACAGGCAAATACCGTTTCCGCCGCCAGCATGGCCGCAGAATGACCGCCTCGACCCGGACTGGCCATGCGCCGCACCGCTTTCTGCATAGCATGGGCCACAGCGGCCGGCTTTTGCAGGGTGGTTGCCGCGCTGTCCAGATAGATCATAGCTTCACCTCTTTGTAGCTTCCATCGGCAGACATAATATAGATACGGGTCGGCGAAAAATCTACCCGGTTGAGAACGGTCAGCGCATCACGCAAGCGGCGCTCTGAAATTTTCACCGCATGGCTGCATCCGGTTTCGGAAATGCTTTTGGGCGAGCGCATGATATAGGCAGTGATCCCGGCCCGTTCCAGTACGGCCGCTGTTTTTTGCGCATAGGTGAGAGATCGGCAAATAATGAGATAATAAACCATATAAAACACGCTCCTCTCGTGCCATTGTATGCACGACAGGAGCGTTTTGACTGTATTACCGCTTGACCAGAAGAGCCACAGCCTGGGCAGCCATGCCTTCCCCCGTCCCAGTAAAGCCAAGGCCTTCCTCGGTGGTGGCCTTAATGTTGACCTGCTCGGGATCGATCTGCAGCATTCCGGCCAAGTTTTTTTGCATTTGCGGTAAATGGGATGCCAGCTTGGGCCGCTGGGCAATCACAGTGCAGTCCACATTTCCCACCTGCCAGCCAGCCGCCGCCAGCTTTTCCGATACAGCCTGCAACAGACGCTGACTGTCGGCACCGGCATAGGCCGGGTCGGTGTCCGGAAAATGCCGTCCGATATCCCCCAGCCCGGCTGCGCCCAGCAGCGCATCCATGACCGCATGGGTCAGCACATCAGCGTCCGAGTGACCCAGCAGTCCCTTTTCAAAGGGGATCTCCACGCCGCCCAGGATCAGCTTGCGGCCTTCCACCAGCTTATGCACGTCATAACCCTGCCCAATTCTCACAGCGTTTCCCTCGCTTTCAACAGCGCCGTAGCCACGATCAGGTCGGTCGGCGTTGTGATTTTGATGTTTTCCTCCGACCCAACGGTCAGCGTTACCTTCATACCCAACTGCTCCACAGCCGAACAGTCATCGGTAACAGGGATGTTTTTCTCGATCACCCGTTGCAGTGCTGCCCGGATCAGATCGGCTTCAAAGACCTGGGGCGTCTGCACGGCAAAAAACTCCGCGCGATCCGGCGTTTCCACGACGATGCCACCATTGGCCCGCTTCAAGGTATCCTTTACAGGAATGGCCGGTGCTGCGGCATTGCACTTGGCCGCCGTAGTAACCACCTGCGTCAGCACGTCCTGCGTCACCAGCGGCCGGGCGCCGTCCTGAATGGCAATGAGCTTGGCCCGGTTTGATACCTCCAGCGTGCCCAGCCGAACTGAATGGGCACGGGTCGCGCCGCCCAGAATGACTTTGGTCACCTTATTTATGGCGTATTCGGCGCACAGCTTGCTGATGGGAACGATCAACGCTTCCCGTGTGACCACAACGATTTCATGGATGTGCTCACAGCGCTCCAGCGCCTGCAGGGTGCGGACAATGACCGGCACGCCATCCAACGGCAACATGATCTTATCCTGTCCCATCCGGGTCGACGACCCGGCCGCCGCCACAATGGCCGCGCAGTAGGGGGTATTGTTCTCTTGCTTTTTTCGTTTGAACCGTCCCGGCAATCCTGCCACCTCCAAAAAACAGGGCGGCCATTGGGCCGCCCGTCCGTGCCTGTTATTGATATATTACACCATTGCGCAGTTTATGCGCGCCTCAATTTCCTCATAGCTGCTCCCCTGGGAAAGCACCAGCTCAGAAATAAGGATCTGCTTGGCCGAATGAAGCATTTTTCGCTCACCGTTGGACAGACCGCGCAACTCCTCACGCAGCATCAGTCCCTTGACCACGCGCACCACTTCCAGCAGGTTTCCGCTTTTTAGCCGATCCATATTCTCGCGGTAGCGGCGATTCCAGTTCTGCTCCATCTCTACTTCCAGATCTTTGAATGCGGCAATGACCGCTTCGCCCTCAGCCTTGTCGATAACCGGGCGCACCCCGATTTCCGCACAGCTTTCGGTGGGGATCATGACGGTCATGCCGCCCATGGGCAGCTTCAGAACGTAATAGCTTCGGGTGGTCTGGTTTACCTTGTTCTCCACAACACCGTCGATCACGCCGGCGCCATGCATCGGGTGAACGATTTTATCTCCTACCTGAAACACGATCTCCACCTCCCCATTTTTGGGCATAATGGCACGCTATGTTGAAAATATTATAGTAGTTTTCTGAATCTTTCGCAAGTGAAATCCCAGATTTCATATATAAAATTGTCAATTTTGTATAAAAACGCCCCCGTCCCATTGGGAAGGGGGGTGTTGTGTTTTGGGAAATTTTCCCCGGCAGGGGGCTCCTCC
>JAZSCJ010000123.1:0-6602 GCA_045602885.1 Oscillospiraceae bacterium | reverse complement strand
AGATGGTCGGCGAGTATGCCCGCCGCATCCACAAGCACGGCGCCATCGCTCTGTGCGAGCTGGCTCACCCCGGCGCTGAAAAGATGCCCTTTGGCCCCCACCAGGAAGCCATCGGCCCCAACGACGAAGTGCGCCCCAACGCCGTGAAGGTGCGCGCCATGACCAAGGAAGACATGGACCGCATCACCCAGGACTTCGTCAACGCTGCCGGCTTCGTTAAGCGCGCCGGTTTTGACGGCGTTATCATCCACGGCGGCCACGGCTTCCTGTTCACCCAGTTCCTGTCCTCTACTTACAACAAGCGTACCGACGAGTACGGCGGCTCTCTGGAGAACCGCGCCCGCTTCCCCAAGCAGGTGCTGCAGGCCATCCGCGACGCCATGGGCCCCGACTTCCTCATCGAGCTGCGTGTCAGCGGTGACGACGAGTATCGTGACGAGCGCCACGGCGTGACTCCCGAGGAGACCGGTATGTTTGCCCACATGCTGGAAGGCATCGTCAACCTGTTCCAGGTTTCCGGCGGTATCTACTATGACGCCATCGAGACCGGCCAGTTCACCTCCATGTTCGTGCCCCACGGCATGCACGCCCGCACTTCCGCCATCATCAAGAAGTACACCAACATCCCCGTTGGCGTCATCGGCGGCATCAACTCCCCTGAGCAGATGGAAGAGATCATCGCTACCGGCCAGGCCGACTACATCGCCATGGGCCGTCAGAGCCTGGCTGACCCCGAGCTGGCCAACAAGGCCAAGAACGGCCAGGAAGATCGCATCCGTCGCTGCCTGCGCTGCTTCAAGTGCTTCCCCGGCTCTCCCGAGGAAGGCTACACCGACCTGCCCTTCGACAGCGTTGAGCTGGCCAAGCACGTCGGCTCCTGCACCATCAACCCCCTGGCTAACCTGCCCTTCGACCACTGGGAGATGGCTCCTGCCGCTACCTCCAAGAAGGTTCTGGTCGTCGGCGGCGGCGTGGGCGGTATGGAAGCTGCCATCCGTGCTTATGACCGCGGCCACAAGGTCGTTCTGTGCGAGAAGACCGACTATCTGGGCGGTATGCTCTTCTTCACCGACGTGGATATCGACAAGCCCGACCTGATGAACTTCAAGAACACCATGGTGCGTGAGGTCAAGGCGCGCGAGGGCATCGAGGTTCGCATGAACACCGAGGTCAACGCCGACGTCATCAAGGAGATCGCTCCCGACCACATCATCATCGCCACCGGCGCTGCCCCCTCCTGCCCCCCCATCAAGGGCATCGAGAACGCCTATCAGTCGCTGGAAGCTTACCGCGGCAACGTGGTGCCCGGCAAGAAGGTCGTCATGATCGGCGGCGGTCTGATCGGTTCCGAGCAGGGCCTGTTCCTGGCCAAGACCGGTCACGAAGTCACCGTCGTTGAGATGCTGCCCCGCGTGGCCAACGAGGCTTACGGTATGTATCGTGAGGCTCTGGCTATGGAGATGGCCAAGGAGAACATGCCTCTGCTGGAGAACACCCGCTGCCTGGAGATCGGCAAGGACTTCGTCAAGGTCCAGCTGCCCGACGGCACCGAGAAGACTCTGGAGGCCGATACCGTTCTGTTCGCTCTGGGTATGAAGTCCGTGCCCGTGGACGATCTGAAGGCCGCTGCCGGCGACATCCCCTGCACCGTCATCGGTGACGCTGTGCGTCCCGGCAAGGTGGACGGCGCTACCCGCGACGGCTACATGGCCGCCGTTGAGCTGTAAGCTCGGCGCACAATCCCTACAACATAGAAAATCTTAGGAAACCAAGTGGTTTCCGGGGATTTTTCTTCTTTTATTGTTCGGGGTCGGGTTCGGCCGGGGTCTGGCCGTATCCGTCCATGCTGCCGTGCTCTTCCCAGTAGTCAAAGCGCTTCATGGTTTCGGCATAGGTATCCTGACAGACCTGGGGCAGCGAATCAATGTCACCCACCGCCTCAAAGCCGACCTTGACAGCGTCACGCAGCTCACCGGCCAGCGCAGGGTTGCCCTTGGCCAGCTGCATGGCGAAATCCATCAGACGGGTGGCAACGGCGTCCACGCCCCACATGCCGTCCTCGGCGATGGCGGCTTCGGCCGTTTCCGGCGTGGTGCCCATGCCCAGCACCTCGGCCAGTTCCTCGGTGCTCATGGTTTCGATGCGCTTGGCCTTATCCGCCTGCGCGCCCAGCATCTTGTACGCCAGATCCCGCATGCTCTCATGCAGCTGCTGTTCCAGCTTTTCGATCTGCTCGGCGCTGAGCTTTTTGGGCGGCTCGTAGGTGAGGGCGTCGGTTATCTCCGGATGCGGATGGTGCGTATAGCGATCGGTGCTGACACCGGCCTGCGAATCGGAAACGCCGCCGGGCAACCTTTCTTCGGTCTGCTTTCCCTTTTCTTTGCCCACTCCGTGGAGTGCGGCACGGGCATGAAATCCCGATTGCTGTACCGCGTGGATGCTCATTGCGTTTCCTCCTTTTCCCGTAATGGTTCTCTTATATTCTTTATATCGACCTATTGGTGGAAAAAATAATGGCGCGGCGCGTTTCCGCCTGCGCCCATCATCCGAGCAAAAACAAAAATCCAGAATCTGCAAACGCAGATTCTGGATTTTTGGTCCGAGTGGCGGGATTCGAACCCACGGCCTCTTGGACCCGAACCAAGCGCGATACCAAGCTTCGCCACACCCGGATTAGCTTATCTATTATACGGAATATCCCTTTCAATGTCAAGGGTCAACCCAAACGCCCACCGTTTTTCCTTCGACCGATTCCCCCACTTTACAATTTCCTGCGTGCGTGCTACAATGCCTTCGACTGGTTTCCACACCCGGTCCAAGCACAGCCTGCGCTGTGTTCGTTCGGTGGCTGCGCCGCCGTTCTCTAAATACCAAAATGGAGGCTTTTTTATGCGCAGATTTCCCCTTCGGGATTTGACGCTGGCCGCGCTCACCGCGGCCGCCTACGCCGGGTTGACCCTGCTGCTGCCCGGCCCTTCCTACGGCTATACCCAGCTTCGCGTGGCCGAGGCGCTGACCGTGCTGCCCTTTCTGATCCCGGCCACGGCCCCCGGAATCGCGGTGGGCTGTCTGGTGGCCAACCTGCTGTCGCCCTACGGCCCGCTGGATATGCTGTGCGGCACAGCGGCCAGCGCGCTGGCGGCCTTTCTCACCATGAAGATGCCCAACAAGTGGCTGGCGCCGCTTCCCCCCGTGCTTTGCAACGGCGTTATCGTGGGCGGTATGCTGGCCTGGTATCAGGCCGGCTTCGGCCCCGGCTTTTGGCCGGCCTTTGTTCTGACCGGCCCCGGCGTGGCGCTGGGCGAGGTGTTTGCCTGCTATGTGCTGGGACTGCTTTTGCTGGGCGCACTGTCCCGGCTTGCCCTATGGCGGCGCAGACGCAATACACTATAATGAAACAGGGACGACTGAATCACAGTCGTCCCGGTTTGTTGTTTATCGGATCTGGCCGTTGCCGTAGATGGCGTACTTGGAGCTGGTCAGTTCCTCCAGGCCCATGGGGCCACGGGCGTGCATCTTCTGGGTGGAAATGCCGATCTCGGCACCCAGACCGAACTCAAAACCGTCGGTAAAGCGGGTGGAGGCGTTGACATAGACGGCCGCCGCGTCCACCTCATCCAAAAAGCGCTGGGCGATGGTATAGTTCTCGGTGACGATGCTCTCGGAGTGGCCGGTGCTGTGTTCGGCAATGAAGTTCATGGCCTCGTCCACGTCCCCGACGATCTTGACGGCCAACTTGTAGTCGCCGTATTCGGTATCCCAATCGGCGGCGGTGGCGGGAATGACCACGTCCTCGCCCAGAATATCCCGAGTCAGCGGATCGCCGTGCAGTTCCACATTCTTGCTCTTCAAAAACTCCCACGCCATGGGCAGGAATTTGCGGGCCACCGCGCGGTGCACCAGCAGGCACTCGGCCGCGTTACACACCGAGGGGCGGGAGCACTTGGCATTGTACAAAATTTCCGCCGCCATCTGCAGATCGGCGTGCTCGTCCACATAGACGTGGCACACGCCGCTGCCCGTTTCGATGACGGGCACCTTGGCGTTTTCCACCACGGCACGAATGAGATTCTTGCCGCCGCGGGGGATGAGCACGTCCAGATACCCGGTCAGATTCATCATCTGGGTGGCACTTTCCCGGCTGGTATCGGTCACCAGTGCGATGCAGTCCCGGGGCAGACCCACCGACTCCAGCGCGTCACGCATGATCTGCACGGTGGTGCGGTTGCTGTGGATGGCATCCTTACCGCCGCGCAGAATGACGGCGTTGCCCGACTTCAGACACAGGGCGGCGGCGTCCACCGTCACGTTGGGCCGGGCCTCGTAGATGATGCCCACCACGCCCAGAGGCACCCGGCGACGGCCGATGACAAGGCCGTTGGGGCGGCGCTCCATTTTGGTGACCTGTCCGATGGGATCGGGCAGGGCGGCCACCTGACGCACGCCTTCCACGATGCCATCGATGCGTTTTTCATCCAGCGCCAGACGATCCAAGGTGGCCGCGATCATGCCGTTTTTCCGGGCGATCTTCAAATCTTCCGCGTTGGCCGCCAACAGGTCGGCCTTTCGCTCCAGCAGCGCCGTGCAAATGGCGTCCAGCGCCCGGTTTTTCTTATCGGAACCGGCCACCGCCAGAACGCGGGCGGCGTACTTGGCCGCCAGCCCCTGGGTTTCCAGAACAGTCATTTTGGTTTGCTCTTTCATGCTTGGTCCCTCCCCGCGCAAAAGCGCGTGCCCACCGGCTTATCTTCCACAATATCGTACAGCGCTTCCATATTCGCGCCGTTGGTAATGATCATATCCACGCCGGCCGCCATGGCTCGTTCGGCCGCCATCAGCTTGGTCGCCATGCCGCCGGTGCCGCGCCAGGTACCCGCGCCGCCTGCCATAGCACGCAGCTCGGGGGTGATCTGCTCCACCCGCTCGATCAGCACGGCATTGGGGTCCTTATGGGGATCGGCGCTGTACAGTCCGTCGATGTCGGACAGCAGCACCAGCAGGTCGGCCTTGCACAGGCAGGCCACGATGGCCGACAGGGTGTCGTTGTCGCCCAGCACCTTGCATTTTCCGGTTTCGATCTCGGCTGAGGAAACCGAGTCGTTTTCGTTGACGATGGGGATGCACCCCAGCTCCAGCAGCGCGGCAAAGGTGTTGGCCAGATGCTCCCGGCGCACGGTGTCCTCCACGTCCTCGCCGGTCAGCAGGATCTGCGCCACGGTATGGCCGTACTCGCCAAACAGCTTGTCATACAGGTGCATCAGCCCACACTGGCCCACGGCGGCGACGGCCTGCTTCATGCGCAGCTGCTTGGGTCGCTCGCTCAGACCCAGCTTGCCGGTGCCCACGCCGATGGCACCCGAGGACACCAGAATGATCTCATGGCCCATTCCATGCAGATCGGACAGCGTGCGGGCCAGGTGATCCATATTATGTAAGTTCAGTGCGCCGCTGTCGCGTGTCAGCGTGGATGTGCCCACCTTGACCACGATGCGACGGTGCGTTTTCTCCATGTTCCATTCCTCCCAAACGGGCTTGTCTGTGGACATTTTAGCACACTACTGTGCATTTGTCTATTTTAGAAATCCCAAATTTCCGGCGTATTTTCGGCCGAAATTCGTCCATCCGTTCTTACGCATTTTTTGCAAAATTGTTTCGCATTTTCCTCTGTTTTACCTTGAAATCTGCATGAAATTGGATTACAATGTAGCTTGTTTCAAAGAGGAGCGTTATCATGGTCAACATTGTTCTCGTGGAGCCGGAGATCCCAATGAACACCGGCAACATCGCCCGCACCTGTGCCGCCACACGCAGCCGGCTGCATCTGATCCGCCCGTTGGGCTTCGACATTTCCGACAAGGCGGTCAAGCGCGCCGGGCTGGACTACTGGCCCATGGTGGACCTGCAGGTGTACGACAGTCTGGATGACTTTTTCACGCAGCATCCCGACCCCGATCTGTGGCTGGCCACCACCAAGGCCCCCCGCAGTTATGATCAGGCCGTGTTTCGCCCCGACTGCTATCTGTTTTTCGGCAAGGAGACCGCTGGACTGCCCGAGTGGTTTCGCCAAAAGCATGCCGACCGCTGCATCCGCATCCCCATGCGTCCCGACGCCCGCAGTTTGAATCTGGCTAACTCGGTCGCCGTTCTCACCTACGAAGCGCTTCGCCAAACCGGTTTTTCCGAGCTGAGCGGCGAAGGAGAAATGAAAGGAGTTTCGGTATGAATTATCAAAAAAAGACCGTAAAAGATATGAATGTCGCCGGCAAAAAGGTTCTGCTGCGCTGCGACTTCAACGTGCCCCAGGACAAGGCCACCGGCGCCATCACCGATGACAAGCGCATCGTCGCCGCGCTGCCCACCATCCAGTATCTGCTGGAGCAGGGTGCCGCCGTCATCGCCTGCTCCCATTTGGGCAAGCCCGCCGCCACCTTCGATTCCTATGTGAAAAAGCAGGTGGAAAAGGGCAAGGACGAGGCTTCCATCACCAAGGAAGAGTGGGAAAAGTCCTTGAAGAAGCTGACGCTGGCTCCTGTGGCCGCCCGTCTGTCCGAGCTGCTCGGCCAGCAGGTCATCATGGCCGCAAGGCGGAGGCCAAGCGGGCT
>JAZSCJ010000122.1:0-9333 GCA_045602885.1 Oscillospiraceae bacterium | reverse complement strand
ATGTGGTTGAGCAGATCAAAGCCGTTAAAGGGGCTGGGCGTATATTTGGCGCAGGCCGTGGCGGCCAGCCAGGCTCGGCTGGTGCGCCCGGTGTACTCCATGACCTCTTTGTACTTCTCATCCGACCACTTCTTGCCGGTGAGCTGCTCCAGCTGGTGGATGGCGTCCCAGAACTGGCCCTTGACGTAGGCCACCTGTTCCTCGGAAACCTCGTCATCGGGATTGAAGGGAATGTCGATCAGAATCATGGGAATGTTCAGCTCATGGGCCAGATTTTCATACCACTTGATCATGCAGTTGCAGATGTTGTTGCAGCACAGCACAAAGTCGGGCTGGGGCATATTCTGCTCGGGCGCATCCTTAACCTTGGCATAGGCCATGCTGATGCGGGCGTAAGCGCAGATATCGTTGGAGTAACCCTCGCTCTCGGCCACCTCGCACAGGCGCACACCGCCGCCCCGGGCGGCGATTCCGGCCGCCTGGTTTTCCGGATAGCACACCGGGATCCCCAGCGTTTCGGGGATCTCCACCGGGAAGTTGCTGGCGATCCAGCCGATCTTCTCCCCCCGGTCCTTGGCCTGCTGCACATCGGAATAGGCCTTTACGGCGATTTGATTGAGCTTGTACTTGGCCGAGTTGGGATCGGGTGCCGGACGGGCAGGCTTTGCGTTTTCTGCCATGATGGTTCCTCCTCTGTCTCTATTCTCAATTCATTGCTTTTTTATGCTTGCGCAGAGCGTACAGGGCCGCGCCTATCGCTCCAAAATGCTGACATTGGGGCGAGTACAACAGCTCGGTTCCCAGCGCCGTTTCCAGCGCCGCACGTACGCCTCGGTTGTGGGCCACGCCGCCGCTCATGCAGATGGGCTTGGTCAGTCCGATGCGCTTGGCCAGCGTCGCCGTACGGGCGGCTACCGAGTCGCAGATCCCAGCCACAATGGCGTTGCGCTGCACCCCTTTGGCCAACTGGCTGATGACCTCGCTTTCGGCAAACACGGTGCAGGTGCTGGAAATACGGGCGTGCTCTTGGGCAGTGAGCGCCTGCTCACCCAGCTCGTCAATGTTCATGCGCAGCACACGGGCCATGACCTCCAAAAACCGCCCGGTGCCGGCGGCGCATTTGTCATTCATCAAAAATTCCGACATGGTGCCATCTTCATTCAGCGCCACCACCTTGGCGTCCTGGCCGCCAATGTCGATCAGCGTGCGCAGATCAGGAAAGGTATAGCGTCCACCTACACCGTGGCAGGTCAGTTCGCTGACCTGGTAGTCGGCATCCGTCCAGCTGCCCCGTCCATAGCCGGTGGCGGCACAGGCCAAGATCTGCTCCCGGGTCACATTGGCTTTGGCCAGCACCTGAAGCAGTGCCTCCTCCGGCCCGTCGGTGCCGATGCCGCCCTCGACCAGCGACAGCGCCAACAGATTCTCCTGCTCATCCATCAGTGCACACTTGGATGTGGTGGAACCAATGTCGATACCCAGATACATCTCTTCGCCCCCCTCAACTGGTCTGACCAGTTTGTTCTACTACAAAATTAGCGCACTTTTTTGTGTTTGTCAATCAAAAATTGCACGAAGTTTTGTTTGTTTTTTGTCACTTCCTCCAAAAGGCGACCCCAAACGCAAAAAAGGTAGACACCTGCACCGCAGGTGTCCACCTTATAAATACTTTCCTTGTCATGCCCCGTCTTAGAAACGGCAGGGTCAATCGTTCTCCTCTTCGGCTACCGAGAAATCCCGATGCATATCACCCACATGCTGCCCGGTCGTTTCCCGGGCACGCTCCACGTCGCCGTCGGCAATGGCCTGGGCCATAGCCCGATGCAGCCGCAGGATCTTTTCGCACACACCGCGGCGCTCCTGCGCAGCAAGCTGCTCAATGCGCAGGGTCAGTGATTCCTGCATACAGGTGCTGAGTACCTGCGTCACGATGCAGGCCACCTCGTTTTTGGCCGCCTGTGCGATCAGATAGTGAAACTGGGGGTCAAAAACCACAAACTGGCGGTAATCGTCCAGCGCCTGCTCGGCCTTGTCCAGCAGTTCCTGCATGGCCACAATATCCGCCTTGGTGCGGCGCTTGGCCGCCCATTCGGACACCAATACGTCATTGACGCGGCGGTACTCGGCCATTTCCTGGGTGGTGATTCGTTTGCTGCGCACCAGATTGCTCATGGACTGCTCCACACCGGCAGTGTTTGGCTCCAAGATCATGGCGCCGCGACTCCCGGGCACAATGCGGATAAATCCGCTGCGCTCCAGCATGCGCAGGGCTTCCCGCACCGACGGACGGCTGCGACCGAGCATATCCATCATGGCCCGCTCCGAGGGCAGCTTATCCCCCGGCTTCAATTCGCCGTTGAGGATCTTTTCCTTGATCTGCTCGTAAATGACCTCACAAGCGCGCCGTGTTTCGGCCGGAGAAAACAGCGCCTGCGTATCAAACAACTGGGTTTGCTCTGCCATTTTGTTCACCATCCAGTCAGTCATTCCACGCCGAACCCCTTTTTCTCGGGTGTTGGCATGGACCGCCCCCGGTATTTCCCGGGAAACCTGTGCAACCTATTATACTAAGTACACGATGATGTGTCAAAAAAAGCGGCGTTTGCCGATTTGCTGTTTTGCGATGCCTGCTCAGGCCTCGTTCCGTGCACAGTTGAACATGGTTTTAATCTTGGCTTCTTTTTCGTTCATGACAATGGTATCACCGATTTCGGAAGCCGGGAAAGTTTTCTCGCCATCGCCGAAGAAGATGCGCCCATCGCCATATACGATCGCACGGTCGAACTGGGATACCGTCGGAAATTGCCCGACAGCGTGCCAATACACCGAGTTAGGCGGACAGGGCAGCTCAGCAAGAAGTCCTTCGTCCTTTTTCTGCAGCAGCGACAACGCTTCGGAAACGCGATCGGCAGGAACCTGCACATGCTGGCCGGATGCCGCGTCTTCCCAAACCAGCAACGCATCCAGGGCACGCTCGATTACCTTTAATTCTTCCGAAACGAACGCATTCTCATGATTTTGTATCAATTGCCATAATTGAACCGATACACGCTCCATAAGTCAGGCTCCTTTCTTTCGCCCCCGATTCCATTGCAGATCCCGGACGGCAAAGGCTTCCTTTATAATAAAGAGGCTTTGACCGGGAATGCCGCAAACGCAAATCAGAAGTGAGTAATTGCACCGCTTTTGTCCGGCGCACAAAGACAATTGTTCCCCCGGAAAGGGACGTTTATGACCTTGTCCTGCATTGCATTGGCCAAGGTCTTTTTTCTTGTCCTCATTGTAACATATCCGCTAATTTTTTTCAAGCGCAAAGGCGATCTGTTACTTCAAATTTTTCGCCTCAATTTTTGTCAAATTTTACAAATCAATGGGGCAGGGCGGTTGCGCACAACCGCCCTGCCCCATGATGTAATTTCTTGATAGCTTATTTTGCCATTAGGTGGTGATCTGTGCCTCCACCAGTCGGGCGGCGCAGTACTTCTCACGCAACTTGGGCTTTTCGATCTTTCCGGTGGCATTCCGGGGAACTTCGGCGAAAATGAGCTTTCGGGGCCGCTTGTACCGGGGCAGATCGTTGCAAAACTGCAGGATGTCCTCCTCGGTGCAAGTCATACCCTCTTTGACCTGAATGATGGCTGCGGCAATTTCGCCCAGACGCTGGTCCGGCAGACCGATGACCGCCACATCGTGAATCAGCGGACAGGCGGCCAAAAAGGCCTCAATTTGGACGGGATAGAGATTCTCGCCGCCCGAAATGATCACATCCTTTTTGCGGTCAACCAGGAAGAGGAAACCGTCCTCGTCCTGACGGGCCATATCACCGGTATGCAGCCAGCCGTCCTTGAGGATCTCGTCGGTTGCCTTAGTATCCTTATAATAGCAGGCCATGACGCCAGGGCCCTTGACGCAAAGCTCGCCCACCTCGCCCTGGGGCACCGGGTTGTTTGCCTCGTCCACGATTTTGGTCTTCCAACCGTAACCGGGCACGCCGATAGCGCCTACTTTATGAATATTCTCCATGCCCAGATGGACACAGCCCGGGCCGGTGGATTCCGACAGACCGTAGTTGGTGTCGTACTTGTGATGGGGGAAATAAGCCATCCAGCGACGGATCAAACTGGGCGGAACCGGCTGGGCACCAATGTGCATCAGCCGCCATTGATCCAGCTTGTAATCGGCCAATTTGTGCTCCCCACGATCCAACGCCGCCAGCAGATCCTGTGCCCAGGGCACCAGCAGCCATACGATGGTGCCCCCCTCGCCCGAGGCCGCCTGCAAAATGGCGTGGGGGGAATTGCCCTTGAGCAGCACCGCCTTGCTGCCGGTGAACAGCGAGCCAAACCAGTGCATCTTGGCACCGGTGTGATACAGCGGCGGAATGCACAAAAAGACATCCTCATGGGTGGTTTCATGGTGCAGCGCCTCCATGCGTGCCGACTGAAGCAACGCACGATGGCAATGCAAAATAGCCTTGGGGAAGCCGGTGGTACCGGAGGAATAGTAGATCGCCGCATCATCCTCGTCATCAACGAGCACCCTGGGCGCCACGCTGGAGCAGTTGGCCGCCGCCCGGTGATAGTCCTCGGCAAAGGACGGCGCCGCGTCACCCACAAACATCAGCAGGCACTCCCGGCCCAGCTCGTCCACAATGGATTCCACGCGGCCGATAAACTCAGGGCCAAAAAAGAGCACATCCACATCGGCCAGTTTGACACAATAGCTGATCTCCTCGGCAGTATAGCGGAAGTTCAGCGGCACCGCCACAGCGCCCGACTTCAAAATACCAAAGTAAATGGGCAGCCATTCCAGGCAGTTCATCAGCAGAATGCCGACCTTCTGTCCCTTGCGCACCCCCCGGGCCAGCAACAGATTGGCCACACGGTTGGCTTTCTCATCAAAGACCGACCAGGTGATCTCCCGGCGGTAAGGGGCAGCCGTGGTGGGTTGAATCAGCTCGTATTCCTTCCAAGTGACCCGGGGCGGCTCGCTGACTTCGGGATTGATCTCCACCAGCGCAGTCTCGTCCCCGTATAATTTACTGTTACGCTCCAACAAATCGGTAATGGGCATAGTCTGTATAGTCCTTTCTGTCCCGGCCTGTGCCAGTTTGGTGCTTTAACCTATTAAAGCGTATCATACCTTTTTTTTCGTCCGGTGTCAAGTCCAAAGTACCCATATTCTTTCTGTGCAATATCGCCATGATTTTTGTTGAATTTTCTACATGACATTCACGCTTTAATGTGTTAAGCTATGCAGAGAAAATCCTTACATAAAATTAGATGGAACAGGGTGGATGATGTTATGGCAAAAGCAGGACGAAAAGAACGCAGTCTGGCACTTTTTGACACCATCATGAAATTGGAGTCCGCCGAGGAATGCCGCAAATTCTTCGAGGACCTGTGTACCCCCACCGAGCTGCGCGCCATGGAGCAGCGCTTTGATGTGGCGGTTTATTTGCAGCAAGGCAAGGTTTATTTGGACATCTTGGAAAAAACCGGCGCCAGCAGCGCCACCATCAGCCGGGTGCGCCGGGCCATGCTGGACGGTGGCGCCGGCGGTGTCATGCGCACGCTGATCACCCGGGCGCAGCTGGATGTGAAACAAACAGAGGAGGCAGAAAAGGAATGAAACAGTTGATGTTGGGTAACGCCGCAGTTGCCCGTGGCTTGTATGAGGCCGGGTGCTGGGTGGTTTCCAGCTACCCCGGCACGCCCAGTACCGAAATCACCGAAGAGGCTGCAAAGTACGATGAGATCTATTGCGAGTGGGCCAGCAACGAAAAGGTGGCCCTTGAGGCGGCCTTTGGCGCCAGCCTGGCCGGCCGTCGCGCCTTCTGCGGCATGAAGCACGTGGGTCTGAATGTGGCTGCCGACCCCCTTTACACTATGTCCTACACCGGCATCAATGCCGGTTTGGTGGTGGGCGTTGCGGATGACCCCGGAATGCACTCCTCGCAGAACGAGCAGGATTCCCGTCATCACGCCATCGCCGCCAAGGTTCCCATGCTGGAACCCTCCGACTCCGCCGAAGCGCTGGCCTTCACCAAGCTGGCCTTTGAGCTTTCCGAGCAGTTTGACACCCCCGTCATGCTCAAAATGTGCACCCGTGTGGCACACTCTCAGTCGGTGGTCGAAACCGGGGAGCGTGTGGTTCCCTCTCTGATCCCCTACGAAAAGAACATCGGCAAGTACGTCATGATGCCCGGCATGGCAAAGGTGCGCCACCCCCTGGTGGAACAGCGCACCGAGGCGTTGAGAACCTGGGCGGAAACCGCACCCATCAACCGGGTGGAGATGGGTGGCACCCAAATGGGCATCATCACCTCCTCCACCAGCTATCAGTACGTCAAAGAGGTCTTTGGCGACACGGTTTCGGTGCTCAAGCTGGGTATGTCCAACCCCCTGCCGGTCAACCTGATCCGTGATTTTGCCGCCAAGGTGGATAAGCTTGTGGTGGTCGAGGAACTGGACCCCATTTTCGAAAACCACTGCCGCGCCCTGGGGCTGGAGGTTTCCGGCAAGGAGCTGCTGCCCCTGCTGGGCGAGTTCTCCCAGAACCTGGTGGCACAGCGGCTGGGCGGTACGGTACATACCGGCACCAAACTGGAGGAAGCCATCCCCAACCGCCCCCCTGTTATGTGTGCCGGCTGCCCCCACCGCGGTATGTTCCATACCCTCAACCAGAACAAGTGCACTGTACTAGGCGACATCGGCTGCTACACGCTGGGCGCTATGCCCCCCCTGTCCTCCATTCAGATGGCCCTTTGCATGGGCGCGTCCATCTCGGCGACCCACGGTTTCAACAAGGCCCTGGGCGAGGAGAACCCCCACAAGGTGGACGCCGTCCTCGGCGACTCCACCTTTGTCCATTCCGGCATGACCGGTCTGGCCGACATTGCCTACAACCAGTCCAACTCCACCGTGGTCATTCTGGACAACTCCATCACCGGCATGACCGGCCATCAGCAAAACCCCACCACCGGCTATAACATCAAGGGCGACCCGGCCGGTAAGATCGATCTGGAGGCTCTGTGCCGCGCCATGGGCATCCGCCGTGTGCGTGTGGTCGATCCGTACAACCTCAAGCAGTGCGACGAGGCGCTCAAGGAAGAGCTGGCCGCGCAGGGGCCGGCGGGCATCATTTCCCGCCGCCCCTGCGCCCTGCTCAAGACCGTCAAGCACAAAGCGCCGCTGACGGTCAACCCCGACAAGTGCAAGGGCTGCAAGGCCTGTATGCGCATTGGCTGCCCCGCCCTTTCCATGCGCGAGGGCAAGACGGTGGTGGATACCACCCAGTGCGTGGGCTGCGGCGTGTGCGAGCAACTGTGCGCCTTTGGCGCGTTTGAAAGCAAGGAGGGCTGAACCATGACCACCAAGAATATCATGATCGTCGGCGTGGGCGGTCAGGGCAGCCTGCTGGCCAGCAAGCTGCTGGGCCATCTGTTGCTGAATCAGGGCTATGACATCAAGGTTTCCGAAGTGCACGGCATGAGCCAGCGCGGCGGCAGCGTCGTGACCTACGTGCGCTACGGCGACAAGGTCTGCTCCCCCGTGATCGACGAGGGCGAGGCCGATTACATCGTGTCCTTTGAGCTGATGGAAGCCGCGCGCTGGATGTCCTTCCTCAAGCCCGACGGCCGCATCGTCACCAACATCCAGCAGATCGACCCCATGCCGGTCATCACCGGCGCCGCTCAGTACCCCGAAAATCTGATCGAGAAAATGACGGCCGCCGGCGTGACAGTGGATGCCATGGACTGTCTGGCTCTGGCCGAGCAGGCCGGCTCCTCCAAGGCAGTCAATCTGGTCTTGCTGGGCCGTCTGTCCCACTACTTTGACATTCCCGAGCAGGCCTGGATGCAAGCCATTGAGGACTGTGTCGCCCCCAAGTTCCTGGAACTGAACCAGAAGGCCTTCCGTCTGGGCCGGGACGCATAATATATTCCTTCAATAAGAAAGAGGATGATTTTCATGCAGCACAACTACTATCAACCCGAAATCGAGTGTGCCCCCCGCGAACAAATCAAGGCCCTGCAGGATGAGCGTCTGGTCAAGCAGGCCAAGCACGTGTGGGACAACGTGCCCTACTACCGCAAAAAGATGGAAGCCGCCGGCGTCACCCCCGAGGACATCAAGGGCACGCAGGATCTGCACAAGCTGCCCTTTGTCACCAAGGCCGACCTGCGTGAAGCCTATCCCTACGGTCTGATGGCCAAACCCGTAAGCGACTGCGTGCGTATCCAGTCCACCTCGGGCACCACCGGAAAGCGCGTGGTGGCCTTCTATACCCAGCACGACATCGACCTGTGGGAAGACTGCTGCGCCCGTGCCATCATGGCCGTGGGCGGCACCCGGGACGACGTGTGCCAGGTGTCTTACGGCTACGGCCTGTTCACCGGCGGCCCCGGCCTCAACGGCGGCAGCCACAAGGTGGGCTGTCTGACCATCCCCACCTCTTCGGGCAACACCGAGCGCCAGATCGGCTTTATCAAGGACCTGTCGGCCACCATTTTGTGCTGCACCCCCTCCTACGCCGCCTATCTGGGCGAGAGCATGAAGGAAATGGGCATGGGCCCCGATGATACCCCGCTCAAGGCCGGCATTTTCGGCGCCGAGGCCTGGAGCGAGGAAATGCGCCGTGACATTGAAGCCACTCTGGGCATCAAGGCCTACGACATCTACGGTCTGACCGAGCTGTCCGGCCCCGGCGTTTCCTTTGAATGTACCGCTCAGTCCGGTAAGCACATCAACGAAGACCACTTTATCGCCGAGATCATCGACCCCGAAACCGGCGAGGTGCTGCCCGAGGGTAGCAAGGGCGAGCTGGTCTTCACCTCCATCACCAAGGAGGCCTTCCCCCTGCTGCGCTACCGCACCCGCGACATCTGCCAGCTCAATTACGAGCCCTGCTCCTGCGGCCGCACCCATGTCAGAATGTGCAAACCCATGGGCCGCAGCGACGATATGCTCATCATCCGCGGCGTCAACGTGTTCCCCTCGCAGATCGAGACCGTTCTGCTCAACCACGGTTATTCCGCCAACTACCAGATCATCGTGGACCGCGTCAATCACACCGACACGCTGGACGTCCACGTGGAAATGACGCCCGAGATGTTCACCGACAGCCTGTCCGAGGTGGACGCACGGCAGAAAGAACTGGTGGCCGGTCTGCGCTCCATGCTGGGTCTGGCCGCCAAGGTCACGCTGGTGGCCCCCAAGTCCATCGTCCGCAGCGAGGGCAAAGCCGTGCGCGTCATCGACAAGCGCAAGATTTAAGAAGGAGGGTAATCGCATGAATATCAAGCAGATCTCGGTGTTTCTGGAGAACAAG
>JAZSCJ010000121.1:0-7958 GCA_045602885.1 Oscillospiraceae bacterium | reverse complement strand
GTACCCCCGGCAAAGCGGCTGCTATCTCTCCTGTATGCTGAACGCGCAGGAGCTGGACGCCGCGCTGGGCGCCATGACCGAGCTGCCTGCGGCGGTCTATCTGACCAGCCCGGACTATCTGGGCCATTGTGCCGATTTGGCCGAAATTGCCGCGGTGTGCCATAAGCACAGCGTGCTGCTGGTGGCGGACAATGCCCACGGCGCTTACCTGCGCTTTTTGCCCGATTCCCTGCACCCCATGGATCTGGGTGCCGATCTTTGCTGCGACTCGGCCCACAAGACGCTTCCGGTGCTGACCGGGGGAGCCTATCTGCACATTTCTCACCATGCGCCGCAGCTGTTTTCCGCACAGGCTCAGCGCGCGCTGGCTCTGTTTGGCTCGACCAGCCCCTCTTATCTGACCTTGCAGTCGCTGGACGCGGTCAACCCCGTTCTGGCGCAGGAATACCCGGCCCGACTGGCCGACTTTTTGCCCGAGATACAGCAGGCCAAGGATGCTCTGCGCCAACACGGCTATCTGCTTTGGGGCAGTGAGCCGCTGAAAATCACCCTGTGTCCCAAGGGGATGGGCTACACCGGCCTTGCAATGGCCGAGCTTTTGCGCGCGCAAAACATCCTGTGTGAGTTTGCCGACCCGGACCATCTGGTTCTGATGGCCACGCCGGAGACCGGCCAGGAGGGACTGGCCCGTGTCACCGACGTTTTGTGCGCCCTGCCCCACAAAAATGCTATCCTCGACACGCCCCCACCGCTGCCCCATGCCCAGCAGGTGTTGTCTATTCGCAACGCCGCCCTTTCCCCTGCTCAGACCGTTCCGATTAAGGAGAGCATGGGCCGGATTTTGGCCGATCCCGGCGTGAGCTGTCCCCCTGCCGTGCCCATTCTGGTGTGCGGCGAGCGCATCGACCGGGCCGCCGTGGACTGTTTTTCCTACTACGGCATCACCCAATGCAGCGTCGTATGTAAGTGATCAAAATGAGAAACCCCCGTCTGATGAACCATCAGACGGGGGTTGTTTGTTATGCACGGTGCATCGCCAGCGCCTTATCCAGAATGGCGCAGGCCACCGCCTCTTTGGACTGCAGGGGCAGCTCCACGGTGTCGTGGCCGGTGATCAGGGTCATGACGTTGGTGTCCACACCAAAGCCTGCACCCTCTACCTTCAGATTGTTGGCACAGATCATGTCTACCTTTTTCTTTTCCAGCTTGGCGCGGCTGTTCTCCACCATGTTTTCGGTTTCCATGGAGAAGCCGCAGATGACCTGTCCGGCCCGGCGGTGTTCACCCAGATACTTCAAGATATCCTGCGTGCGCTGCAGGGGGATAGTCAGATCGCCATCCTTTTTCTTGATCTTGTTGTCGTTGTAGTCCAGGGGGGTGTAATCGGCCACGGCGGCCGCCTTGAAGATGAAATCGGCCTGCTCACAGTGCTGCGACACCGCGCGGAACATATCTTCCGCCGAGGTCACCAAAACCATTTCCACAAACTCGGGCGGCTGCAGCGCCGTCTGGCCGGAGATCAGCGTCACGGTTGCCCCACGGAAGGATGCCATCCGGGCCAGGGCGTAGCCCATCTTGCCGCTGGAGTGGTTGGTCAGATACCGCACGGGGTCCAGCGCCTCCTGGGTGGGGCCGGCGGTGACCAGCACGTGCTTGCCCTGCAGATCGTGGGGGAAGGCAATGCTGCGCAGAATGTGCTGCACCAGCGTTTCCGGCTCGGGCATCTTGCCCGCACCCACCGCGCCGCAGGCCAGACGGCCGCAGGCCGGCTCGATCACTTCCCAGCCGTACCGGCGCAAAATCTCCAGATTGTCCTGGGTCACGGGGTTTTGATACATATTGGTGTTCATGGCAGGACTGATCAGCTTGGGGCACTTGCAGGCCAGCACGGTGGTGGTCAGCATATCATCGGCCAGACCGTGGGCCAGCTTGGCGCAGACATTGGCCGTCGCCGGAGCGATGAGTACCAGATCGGCACGCTCAGCCAGAGAGATGTGCTCCACCTGATGGACAAAATTGCGGTCAAAGGTGTTGACGATGGTTTTGTTGCCCGTCAACTGCTCAAAGGTCAGAGGGGTGATAAACTCGGTGGCGTGCTCGGTCATGACGACCTCCACGCAGGCGTGCAGTTTGACCAGCGCCGAGGCCAGCGCCGCCGCTTTATACGCAGCAATGCCGCCGGTCACACCCAAAAGAACGGTTTTCCCCTTCAGCATATAAGACCCTCCTACGGGCAAAAACAACTTGCCCGACATTCTTGATTCGATTCTATCATTATATAAGGGATTTTTCTTTGTGTAAAGAGCAGAAATCCCCCGTTTTTTCGCCGGGAATTTCGTCTTGCAACTTCTGCCGCTTTCCGCTATAATGGGGCCGTAAATCGCACCAAGCGCATTTACAGTATATTGCGCTGCATCCTTTTCGGGAGGAGCAGCAGCAGGAGGTAATTTAATATGGAAACGCGCAAACCCAACACCAAGCGGCTGGCCGCTTTGGCCATGTTCGTCGGCATCTTGCTGGTCATGGGCATTACGGGCATCGGTCTGATCCCCCTGCCTTTGATCAAGGCCACCACTATGCACATCCCCGTCATTCTGGGTGCCATTTTGCTGGGCCCTACGGCAGGTATGATCCTGGGCGGCGTCTTTGGTCTGTTCTCCATCTGGGCCAACACCACCACCCCCAGCCTGCTCTCCTTCGCCTTCTCCCCCTTTCTCGCCACCGATCTGACCGGCGTTGCCAAGTCCATCTGGATCGCCCTGTGCTGCCGTATTCTGCTGGGCCTGATCGCCGGACTGCTGTGGAAGGGACTGAAAAAGCTGAATTTGAATGATCTGGCCGCCCTGCCCATTACGGCCATTGTAGCCACCCTTTGTCACACCATCCTTGTCATGGGAAGCATCTACATCCTGCTGGCCCAGCAGTATGCCGAGGCGAAAAACGTGGCGGTCACCGCCGTGTTTGGTCTGGTTATGGGCACCGTAACGGCTTCCGGTATCCCCGAAGCCATTGCCGCCGCCATTCTGGTCACCGTGCTGAGCAAGGTGCTCATCCCCCTGTTTTCCCGCACTAAGTCCAAGACCGCGTGAGCTATTTGTTGAGGTAATCGATATGCTTCTTGCCATTGATATTGGTAACACCAACATTGTCCTGGGCTGCATCCGGGACAACGAGATCCTGTTCCACGCACGCATCGCCACCGACCGCACCCGTACCTCTGACCAGTACGGGGTGGAGATCATCAACATTCTGCAGGCCTTTGGTATCCGCAAGGAGGATCTGACCGACTGCATCATCTCCTCGGTGGTCCCCCCTGTGTTCAACTCGGTCTGCACCGGTGTCATCAAGGTCATTGGCAAGCAGCCCATCGTGGTCAGCTCACAGCTGGACACCGGACTGAACATTCAGGTGGACATCCCCACGCAGGTGGGCAGCGACCGTATCGTTATTGCCGTGGCCGCGCTGGCCAAGCACACCGCCCCTCTGATTCTGATGGATCTGGGCACGGCCACCACCATTGAGGTCGTGGAGCCGGGTAACCTCTACCGTGGCGGTGTGATTTTCCCCGGCGTAAAGATCTCGCTGGACGCGCTGACCAGCCGTGCCGCCCAGCTGCCCGGCATCAGCCTGGACAGCCCCAAGCAGGTCATCGGCACCAACACGGTGGATTGTATGCGCAGCGGCATCATGTACGGCACGGCCGCCATGCTGGACGGTGTTGTGGACCGCATCGAGGCCGAGCTGGGCCACACCTCCACCCTGGTGGCCACCGGCGGCCTGGCCCCCTTCATCGTGCCCCTGTGCAAGCGTGAGATTCTTCTGGAAAAGGATCTTCTGCTGGACGGGCTGAACATCCTTTATCAGCGCAACAAGCATGCCCCCCGCTTTGCCGCGCCGCTGTAACCATCGGCGATTGTTCGGTTTTCTGTTTTGTATCGATAAAATATCCCCACAATGACTTGGACAGTCAAGTCGTTGTGGGGACATTTTTGTGTCTTTTTCCTATTGTTTTTTCCTTTTATTGTAATATAATACCAAATAGCACCCATTTCTCATCGTATTCCCCACCGCCGCCCGTTCCGGGCGGATCTGGATACAGGAGGTTGCCCCTATGGTTCGTGAGATCATGAAAGATGTCATATTCCTTGCGCAAAAGGCGCAGCCTGCCACAGTCGAAGACCTGCCCGTCGCACAGGATCTGCTGGACACGCTGATGGCTCATAAAGAAGGCTGCGTGGGCATGGCCGCCAACATGATCGGCGTCAACAAGCGAATCATCGCCTTTGACAACGACGGGGAATATATGGTAATTTTTAACCCTGAAATTATCAAGCGTGCCCAGCCCTATGAAACCGAGGAGGGCTGCCTTTCCCTGTCCGGCGTGCGCAAAACCAAACGTTGGCACTCCATCAAGGTTCAATATCAAAACCAGCAGTTTCAAACCCGTTATAAAACCTTTACCGGCTGGACAGCGCAAATCATCCAGCACGAAATCGACCACTGCGACGGCATTCTTATCTGATCTGACCCTTGCCCCTTTGGATTTGAAGTGAGGTTTTATCTGTGAAAAAGAATGATGTTCCGTTCCTTGCGTCTGTCCCCAATTACATTACTCTGCTGCGCATTGTGGGCACCCTCTGTCTGCTGTTCGCTTCGCCGCTTTCGGGCGCGTTCTTTCTGATTTACACCCTTTGCGGCCTTACCGACATACTGGACGGCTGGATCGCCCGCATCACCCACAGCACCAGCGAGCTGGGCGCCAAGCTGGACAGCGTGGCCGACCTGCTGTTTTACTGCATCAGCATCCTCAAGCTGCTTCCCACCCTCCGGGCACGCCTCCCCGGCTGGATCTGGTACATTGTCGGCACCATCCTGCTGCTGCGTATCATTTGCTACATCACGGCCGCGGTGAAATTCCGCCGGTTTGCCTCGGTGCACACACCGCTTAACAAAATCTCCGGCGCGGCCGTTTTCCTGCTGCCCTATTTTTTGACGAGCCCCTATGTCCTTACCTATGCGCTGCTGATCTGTGCCGTGACGTGTCTTGCTGCCCTGCATGAGCTCAGCCTTCACCTTTCCGGCAGGGACTATCACATCAACCAAAACGCACTTTTTTGAGCCGACACACAGCAAACGGAAGGAGATCACACCAATATGAGCATCAAAGCGATCCTGTTTGATCTGGACGGAACTCTTCTGCCCATGGATCAAGAGGTATTTGTCAAAGCCTATCTCAAGCAGTTGACCACCAAAATGGCCCCCCTGGGTTACGATCCCTCCAAGCTGGTGGACGCCATCTGGGCCGGCACCGCCGCCATGGTAGCCAACGACGGTACTAGAAGCAACGAAGAAGCCTTTTGGTCGCATTTCGCCACCCTGTTCGGTGCACAAGCCATGCAGGACAAGCCCATTATCGACCGTTTCTATGCCGAGGAATTCAATCTGGTGCAGTCGGCATGCGGCTTTGCACCCATGGCAAAAACCATCCTCGACCGAGTCAAGGCCTCCGGCTGGATGGCCGTTTTGGCCACCAATCCCATCTTCCCCGCCACGGCCACCGAAAATCGCATCCGCTGGGCCGGACTTTCCCCCGATGACTTCGTTTTGTACACCACCTATGAAAATAACCGGTACTGCAAGCCCAACCCCAAATACTACGCCGACATTCTTCAGCAGCTTGATCTGCGCCCGGAGGAATGTGTGATGGTCGGCAACGACGCCACCGAAGACGTGGCCGCAGCCGCCCTGGGCATACCGGTGTTCCTGCTGACCGATTGTTTGATCAATCGGGAGGAAATCGATATTTCCGCCTATCCCAACGGCAGCTTCGATGCCTTGGACGCTTACCTGGCCTCTCTACAGTAAAAAAGCGGCTTGGCGGAATCGCATCGAATCCGCCAAGCCATTTTGTTGTGATATTACACGGTGCGCAGGGCGCTGTCCATCAACTGGATCAGCTCCAGCACACTACGAAAGGATTCTTCCCGGTTTCCCTCCAGCCAGCAGATCGACCCCTGCCAGCTTGCGTTGCGGCGAAAGAGAATGCGCACGGCAAAGGTGGCCAGCCGGCCGGTCTGCACCGTGCCCTCCACCGGGCCGATGGGCGGAAGCTGGGCTTCCGAGAATTTGCGCAGGGTGGTAAATGCCTGGGGGCACTTGATCTCATTGAGCATATCTTCTATCCCCAGTAAAAGCTGCGTCAAATTGCCAAAGGACTTGGTTCCATAGGCTGGATTGCTGACGCAGCCGGCCGGAACGCCATCCGTATAGGAATCAATGCAGATCACGCTGGTGCGGTATTCATTTCCCATGATTTGATTTTCCATCTTACCAAGCCTCCTGTCTGATTTTAGTATATCACATACCGGTTACAGAAACGTTACATTGGCAAAATTCGGCGTTCAATTTCTTAAATTACGGAAATTCACGGCAAATCGGCCGGATTTCATGGAAAATTATTCAAAAACTGTTGCACAATCCCCTCTTCCGTGGTAACATATATTTATGGAATAAGATGGCTTGAAATCTTTTTGTTACCACCCATGATGAAATGGAGGCGAGCTCATGGAAAACATTTCCCTTCAAGTGAATATGCTTGGCGTGTTCTCCATCCGTTGCGCCAATCAGGAGATCCAAGACAGCGACAACCGCTCTCATAAGGTCTGGTTGCTCTTGGCGTACCTGATCTACTACCGCAAGCATACCGCCATCCCGTTGGAGCTTCCCGAGCTGCTTTGGGGCGACAACGATTCCACGTCCAATCTGGGCAATGCCCTGAAAACCATGCTGCATCGTGCCCGCACCGCTTTGAATCAGTTGTACCCCAGCGCAGGGCATGATTTGATCCTGCGCCGACAGGGCAAATACGTTTGGAATACTGAGTATGCGCTCACGCTGGATATCGATGAGTTTGAATCGCTGTGCAAGGCCGCCGAGGCGGCTGACAACGACGAGGAACGCATTGCGTTGGGCAAACAGGCACTGGCTCTGTATGGCGGCGACTTCCTTTCCAGCCTGTCCTCTGAGGTTTGGGTGGTTTCCATCGCCTCGTACTACCATCAGCTTTACCTGCGCACCGCTCGCTCCATCCTCAATCTTTTAGCGTCCCAGGGACGCTGGGATGAATGTGAAGCACTGTGCCGCGACGCGCTGAAGATCGAGCCCTATGACGAGAGCCTGTACTGCAGTCTGATGCGCGCGCTCATGCAGCTGGGCCGCCAGCAGGAGGCCGCCCTTCTCTACGAGGAAATGAGTGATCTTCTGCTGACCACCTTTGGCGTCATGCCCTCGGATGAATCCCGCAGTCTTTACCGAAAGGCCATGTCCACCCTCAACAACCATGCCGTTCCTGCCACCGTGTTGGCTGAACAACTGATGGAAGCCGATGAAAACATGGGTGCGCTGTTCTGCGATTACGACTTTTTCAAGGTCGTGCATCACTCCTTTGCACGCAGCATCGTGCGCAGCGGCGACGCCATTCACATCCTGCTGTTTTCCATGGGCGCAGAGGGGCAAAAAGAGCTTGCACGGCGCAGTCTGGATCACGCCATGGATGCCTTTAAAACACTGCTGCTCAACCAACTGCGCCGGGGCGATATCGTTTCGCAGTGCAGCATTTCGCAGTACGTCGCGCTGCTGCCGCAGGCTGACTTTGAAAACAGCCGGACGATCGCCACACGCATTGTCAAAGCATTCTCCCGGCAGTATCCCCATTCCCCTGCGCAGATCCAGTTCTCGGTTTTGCCCATCAGCCCCGCCCTGTAAGCCAAGAAAATACGGCGCGCTTCGGGTTCGTCCGAAGCGCGGCGTTTTGTTTAGTTTTTATAGGTATGATCGCAAATTTCACGAATCTTTTCCTGCAAAATCTTCAGATCGGCAAAGGCGTCCGGCTTGCGCCAGGGATCCCGCAGCAGGGCGGCAGGATGAAGCATCGCCATCATCCACACTCCATTCTTTTC
>JAZSCJ010000120.1:0-9989 GCA_045602885.1 Oscillospiraceae bacterium | reverse complement strand
AAGAGCCAGAAGGGCTTCACCCTGATGGAGATGCTGGTCGTCGTGGCCATCATCGTCATCCTGATCGCCGTGTCTATCCCCACCTTCACCGGCCAGCTGGAGAAGGCTAAGAAGACCGCCGACGCCGCCAACGAGCGCGCTGCCAAGGCTGCTGCTCTGACCAAGTATCTGGTTGACGGTACTGCCGTTTCCGGTAACTACGATGCCCTGAGCGGCCAGATCATTTCCGGCACTCCCACCGGCTACGGCAAGTGCTCTGACCACACCGATGACTACCTCACCGTTACTGTTAATGCTTCCACCGGCGATGTCACTCTGGCCTGGGCTGCCGGCGGCGCTCTCCACAACGGCACCGTGTAATCGAGCCCATCTCATTTGAACCATTTGGAGGCAGCCTATGTTGAACCTAAACCCCTTTCTCACCGGCTACCTCCTGACCCTGGCCTTTGTGCTGGGGGCGGTGCTGGCCAGCTTTCTGGCCTGCGCCGCCTCCCGGCGCTGCCGGGGCGAAAGTGTATTCCGGGGGCGCTCCCACTGCGACGGGTGCGCCGTGACTCTCGCGCCGTGGCAGCTGATCCCCATCGTGGGCTATCTGCTGTGTAAGGGCAAATGTCCCAAGTGCGGGTGCCGCATCCCCCTGTCCTGCCCGGTGGGCGAGCTGCTGCTGGGTCTGGGCTTTCTGGGCTGTCTGCTCAAATTTGACCTGACGCCCGCCTTCGCGCTGCACATTTTGTTTTTGTGCATCCTGTTTTACGTTTCCATGACCGATCTGCAAGTACATATTATTTCGGACAAGGCCTTGCTGCTGGCCATTGCGGCAAGGTTGGCTTACTTTCTTTTGCTGGAGTTTTCCTGGCGTGGACTGGGAAGGCTGGTGCTGAACGGTTTGGTGTTCAGCGTACCCATTTTGATTCTGGTTTTGATTTTAGAGCGTATTTTACACCGGGAGGCCATGGGCGGCGGCGATATCAAGCTGCTGTTCGTGCTGGGGCTTTATCTGGAATTGCTTTCCGGCCCGGTGATGCTTCTGATGGCCTGTATCATTGGCATCGCGGCTGCCCTGTGGGCGCAGCGGCGCGGAGGGAAAGGGATTCCCTTTGGCCCGTGTCTTTCCATTGCGGCGGTGGCTTCGCTGTTTTGGGGACAGGCGATCATGCAATGGTATATATCCATTGCTTTCTAACGTTGTAAGTAACGGCGCTGTGTCGCCGACGCCATATTCATTTCATCGTAAAGGAGAAGACCATGAAACAGACGCTTTTGGCCTTTGACATTGGTACCTCGCAGGTGAAGCTTGCCCTGCGGCGACGGGGAAAAGAGCCGCAGATCGTTGCGGTGCAAACGCCGGACAACCTGTTCAAGGATGGACAGATTCGTTCGCCCCACCTGATGGCCGGTTTTATCCGGGTGCTTTGTAAGGATTACAATTTGCCCCGACAGAACTGTGCGCTGGTCGTGCCCAACTCCGCGGTGGTCTGCCGCACGCTGCGTCTGCCTGCCATGTCCACCAAGCAGTTGGAGCTGAATCTCTCCTTTGAATTTGCCGACTACATCAGCGACGAGCCGCAGAAGTACGTCTACGATTACGCCATGCAGGAAATGGTGATGGGTGAGGACGGAAAGCCTGCCGAGATGGTCATGCTGGGCGCGGCCATGAGCAAGAAGCTTTCCGCCTGGTATGTGGAAATGTTCCACGAGGCCGGTATGTCCCTGCGTACCATCGTGCCGCAGGAAATGGCGCTGACCACGCTGATGCGCCAGATGCCGGACGACAATGTGGGCCGCTGCGTGATCAATCTGGGTCACAGCTCTACCGAGGTGTTCTTCTACCGCGGTTCTAAGCTGCAGTTCGTCCGTGGTATCGCTATGGGCGGTGCTGATCTGGACCAGGTCATTGCCGACGGGTCTAAGGTGGACGTCATCATGGCCCGCAATTACAAGCATGCCAACTTCAATGGCGTTTGGTATCAGGAATACTGCAAGGAAGCATACAACCGTCTGGCGCTGGAAGTCATCAAGGCGGTTAACTTCTATCGGTACAACAACCGTGAGGCTGAGCTGAACAATGTGGTGTTCCTGGGCGGTGGCAGTGTGGTTGAGCCGCTTTGCCAAACGATTGCCGAGTCCACGGGCTTGTCCCGCGTGCCGGCACATTACCTTTGGCCGCAAATGACACAGGACGCCGCTGCCGGATTCTTGGCATATGGCGCATTGATCCAGTAAGGGGGGAGCAGAATGTCTCAGGAAATGAATGCCAACAACAGCGTGGAAAGCACCGCAACCGTGCAGACACAGACACCCCCGCCCCCTCCGGTCAACAACAAGCAGAGCAAAAGCGATGGTAGTGGTTATCCGCAAAAAACCACCATCAACCTGCGTTACAGCAAGGATCGCACCACGCGCCCGGCGACCATTGCGCTGTATGCGCTGCTGGGTATGGTCGTTTTGGTGCTGTTTGGCAAGCAGGCTATCTACACTCCGCTGGTAAACCTGCGTGAGCAGAAGGCCATTCTGGAGCAAAAGCAGGCGGCCGTACAGGCACAGATCGAGGCCCTGGCCAATTACGAGCAGGTGCGCGGTCAGTACGTTCGTTTCTCCACTAACTTCAAGACCGGTGCTGAGCAAATCTGCGACCGCATCGATATCTTGAACATGATGGAGCAGACCGTCTTCTTGAAAAGCGCAATGAATGTGATGCAGGTGGGCGACGATCTGATCCAGCTTGAGTTGGAAAATGTCAACCTGGAAGGCATTGCAGCTCTGACGCGTGAAATTGAGGAATATGACTTTGTGGAATCGGTCACGCTCAGCACGGCGACGTTGGATCGTGAGCACGGACGCAACATGGTGACCACCATGTTCATTGAACTGAAATCGGAGGAATTGGCAGAATGAGAGTTACAATGACACCGCGCGACCGCGCGCTTTTGATCATTCTGTTGGTGGTCGTGGCCGCATTGTGTGCCTATCAGTACCTGTTCCGTCTGCCGACGGAAGAAAAGATGGCCAACTATCAGTCGGAGATTGCCGCAGTGGAGGATAGCATGATCCTGTCTGAAGCTAAGTTGGCTCAGCTTCGACAAATGGAGGCTGAACTGGCCGCCATTTTCGCTGCAGAAGATACGACGGTCAAGGAAATGCCCACTTACGACAACAGCCGCAATGTGATGCAGGACCTGCACATGATCCTGGCCAATGTGTTGCGCTATGATCTGAACTTTGCCGAGGTTTCCATTGAGGGTGAGATCGCTCATCGTGACATCGATTTGGAGTTCCTTTGTGGCAGCTACGAGGAGGTCAAGTCGGTTCTGGTGGCTATCCACAGCGGAAAATACCGTTGCGCGCTCAAAGATCTGTCCCTGACTCAGACCGGCGATGGATACCAGGCCAGCGTTCGTATTACCTATTACGAATACTATGCCGGTGAGGAGTATTCCGTCTGAGCCTGTGCGGCACAAAACCAAAAACAGCGTAAAAATATCCGGGTCACCCCTTATGGGGTGACCCGGATTTCTTTCCATTGACCCGGTAGCAGTGTGTCGTCCAGCACGATATCACCGACGGACACGCGCTTGAGCTGCAGCACCAGACAGCGCACCGCCTTCATCATGCGGCGAATCTGGCGGTTGCGCCCTTCGGTGATGGCAATGCAGCCCATAGTCACCGGGCGCTGGGGCGGATTGTGGCGGCTTTTTTCCTGTATCTCGGGGTGCAGGGTGGGCAGGATGTCACCCAGCGTGGAGCGCCCCGTTATGGTGATTTTGGCCGGGGCGGTGGGCTGTTGCGCACCACGCAGAAGTACGCCGCCTTCCAGCGCGGCGATCTTTTCCGCCGTCAGCTCGCCCATGACAATGAATTCATACCGCTTTTCTACGTGAAATTCCGGGCGTGTCATGTGTCGGTTCCATATTCCGTCGTCGGTGACCAGCAACAACCCCTCGGTTTCCCGATCCAGCCGTCCTACCGGGGACAGGTTTTTGTTGTTCAGAGCGCGGAAATAATCCATGACGGTGGGATAATGCGCATCCCGGCGTGCCGTAACACAGCCGAAGGGCTTGTGAAGCATATAGTAATGATAGCTCATTGCATGGCTTCCACAACGACGCCCAGCTCCTGGCAAACTGCCTTGGCTTGTGCGTAGTCGCCCTTCTCCAGACAGCGAGCCACTTTGGTTTCCAACTCCTGCTTGCGCTGCTCCAGTTCCAGATACTCCTTGCTGAAATGATGCTTGTAGATCATTTTGCGGAAGGCACGGCCGCTCATGGGACGGATGGTGCCGTTGTCCACATACAGGATGGAATCGGCGCAGTTGACAATGCTGTAAAAGTCGTGGGACACCATGAGAATAGCGCCTTGGTAGTTTGCAATGGCCTGCTCCAGCGCGATTTGGGCGTAGGTGTCCAGATGGCTGGAGGGCTCGTCCAGCAACAGTAAATTGGCATCTGTGAGCGCCAGCTTGGCCAGCTGCAGCAGATTCTTTTCGCCGCCCGACAGCTTGGCGATGTTTCGGTTTAGCGTGTTTGGATCAAAGCAGTAGCGCTGCAAATGCTCCTCCACGGCGCTGGGGTTGACCAGTCCCACGTCGTAGAATTCCTCATAGATGGTGTTGTTTTCGTTGAGCGTTTCCTCTTGCAACTGGGAGAAAAAGCCCACCGTGGCCGTTTCGTCAAAGCGAATGGCCGGGCTTTCCCTTTTCCAAAGTTGGCGCAGCAGGGTGGTCTTGCCGGTGCCATTGGGGCCGACGATGGCCACCTTTTCCCGTGCGTGGACAGAAAAGCTGACGCCTTGCAACAGCGTTTCGTCGAAGGAAAGGCTGTAATCCTCCACCGAAAGCAGTGTAGTGGGCTCTTCGGTGGTGGCAGACACCTGCGGCAGGGTGATTTCCGGCTGGCGAATTTGTACGAAGGGGGGCTTGATGCACCACGCTTTGACCCGCTCCAGATAGCTGGCTTTCTGTTTTAGCGTGCGCCCACGCAGCGGATCGATGACCTCGGTGGCCTCTTTGCGCAGCCGCTCCACCAGTTCGGTGGCACGCTGAATTTCCGCCTGCCCGGCGGCCGAGGCCTCCTGCAGCTCGATCTTCTTTTGCAGCAGGGCGTAGTTGTACGCGGTAAGCGAGCCGTCAAACTCCTGCAAATCGGCGTTCTCCAGGTGCCAGATCTGATCGAAGCAATAGTTGAGCAGATAGCGGTTGTGGGTGATGACCAGCAGCGTGCCCTCGTAGGCGTTGACGAGATCACGCAGACCGTTGAGATTCTCAAAGTCCAAAAATACGTCGGGCTCGTCCATGATGAGCAGACCGGGGCGGCACAGCATCTGACGGATCACCTGGATCAGCTTATATTCGCCGCCGCTGAGCTTGGACAGTTCCAAATCAGCCTTGCTGTCCAATTGCGCCAGTCGAAGCTGACGGTGGATGTTGACCTCATAATTGTCGGCGTCCATGGACTGGCTTTCGTCCAACAGACGTTGATACTCTTCCAGCAGGGCGTCCAGCTCTTCGCTTTCGCCCATCTTGGTGCAGACCGAGTCGATTTCCTCTTGAAGGCGCACAAAGTCCTCACTCAGATAGGAGAATACCGTGGTTTGCAGCCCCTTTTCCCGGCTGGCAAACTGGCTGACAAAGCCGATGCGGCCCACATTCTCTCGCAGAAGCTTGCCGTCAAAGAGATAGTCGTCCGGCTGACGGATCAGATCGGCCAGCGTGGTTTTACCGGTACCGTTGCTGCCGATCAAGGCGCAATGGCGCCCGGGCTGCAGAGAAAAGGAGATTTCATGGTATAAGTCCTGATCGGGAAAGCCGTAGGACAGTTTTTCCGCTTTGATCATGTTTATTCCTCAGCCTTTTTGTCATAGTATCCGCGATTCATGCGCGTTACATTACATTGTACCACAAAGTGCTCTGTTCGTCACGAGAAATAGAAAAAGCCGGTGAAATCCGATTTCACCGGCTTTTGTTGTTTTTAAAGCATTGCTAACAGTACAAAGTTGAGCACAAACAGGGCGGTGCAAACCCAGAGTACGGGGTTGATCTCTTTTACCTTGCCCTTGCAGACTTTGACCAGACAGTAGAAGATGAAGCCGGCGGCGATGCCGTAGGAGATGCTGTAGCAAAGCCCCATGAATACGCTGGCGAAGAAAGCGGGGATAGCTTCGTCCAGCTCGTTCCAGGCAATGTCCCGGAAGGAGGAGGACATCATAATGCCGACCACGATCAAGGCCGGGGCGGTGGCAGCGGCCGGAATGGCGCTGACAAAGGCGGCCAGGAAGGAGGAAAGGGCAAAGCAGATGGCGACCACGACGCTGGTCAAGCCGGTTCGTCCGCCGGCGGCAATGCCGGCAGCGCTTTCCACGTAAGTTGTGGTATTGGTTGCGCCAAACAGCGAGCCGACCGAGGTGGCAATGGCATCGGCAAAGAGCGCCTTGTCCAGTCGGGACTTGAAGCCGGAGCCGGTCTGCGCGTTGGCTTCGTCCTCTTCGGTGAAAATACCGGCGCGCCGCCCGGTGCCGATAAAGGTTCCGATGGTGTCAAAGGTGTCGGAAATACTGAAGGAGAAGATGGTGATCAGAACCAGCGGAAGGCGGGACAGATCGCTGAACAGCGTACCGATACCTTCCTTACCGAATATGGCCAGAAAGGTGGTGGGCAGAGCCTGACAGCAGTCGATAAAGCGCACCGAATCGCCCAGCTTGGTGACGCCAAAGGGAATGCCGATCAAGGTCGTGGCGATAATGGCGATGAGAATACCGCCTTTCACCTTCATGACCTGCAGTGCGACGGTGATCACAAGGCCGATCAGAAACACCCAGAGCACCGGCTGGTTCAGCGTGGACATGGCAGGCACACCAGCATCAAAATTGATGAGGTTTACGTTGAGCAGGGCGATATAGGCAATGAAAATGCCGATGCCGCCGCCGATGGCGTTTTGCAGGCTGGTGGGAATGGCGCGAATGATATATTTGCGGATCTTGGTCACGGTGATAAAGATGTTGACCATGCCGCATATAAATACCATGGAGAGGGCTTGCTGCCAGGTAAAGTGCAGCGCAAAGCAGACGGTGTAGACAAAGAAGGAGGACAGACCGATGCCCGGCGCCTGGGCGTAGGGCACGCGGGCGACCAGGCCCATGATGAGAGTTCCGATAACTGCGGCAATGATGGTGGCCAGAAAAACCGCGCCCCATTCCATGCCCGCTTGAGACAGCGTGCTGGGGTTGACCACGACGATATAGGACATGGCAAAAAAGGTGGTAATACCCGCGGTGATCTCCGTGGAAACGGTGGTTCCGTGTTCCTTAAGCGCAAAAAAACCCTTCATAGAATCCCTCACATTCTGTTTCTGTATGGGGAAACGTGATGATTTAGTATAACACAGGTTAGGGAAAAAGTCACATGCAATCTGATTTGGCGCTGTGGTATGAAAAGTAAAGTTCCCGACCCGGCACAGTACCGGGTCGGGAACTTGAAACAATGGGTTAGTTGGGGATCAGTTGTCTGCGTAATAGTTGATCAGACAGCCGGCCAGAATAATGTCGCGGTCCTCACGGGTCAGGCCGGGGAGGGTCAGGGTGACCGCGGTCTCCGTGCCGTTTTGAATCAGCGTTGCCTGGATTTGGTCACCGTCGCCCATGAGCAGAGCGCGGATGCCGGGGATGTACAGCTGATCGCCCGGCTGGATGTTGAGCGATGCGACGCCGGGGAGCACGAAGGGCAGCATACCCCAGTTGATGACATTGGAACGATACCGCTTGGTGGCAAATTCCTCCACCAGATTGGCGCAGCCGCCCAGCACGCGCTGGCAGGATGCGGCCTGCTCACGGGCCGAGCCGTCGCCCGGCTTGATGGCCATGACCAGACTGCCCAGACCGGTTTTAGCGGCGTCACGGCCGCCCAGAGCGGCAGAAACGGCGGCGGAGGAGGGATCGGTGCGGCGCAGCCGCTCCACGGCCAGGATGTCCTTGGCGCGGGGCACGTAGTCGGGATCCTTGCGGGACAGAGCAAACTCAGCCAGCTTCAGCGGGTTGGAGCGATAAGAAGAGGTTTCGCCGGAGGGGATCAGTTCGTCAGTGGTGGTCACCGGGTCGTAGATGGCGGAAGCGACGGTCAGCATCAGATCCTCGGGCAGGGCGATCTGCTCGGGCCAGTCGGCGATGTTGGGGCCATAAATCAGTTCGGAATCGGGCTGGGCGCTGCCCACGCCCATATAGACACGGGCTTTGTAAGCGCTGTCATCATAGTGCCAGTTCTCATCGGCACGATCCACAGGGCAGTCGGGCAGCTCGTCAGCGGCAGTCAGAACACCACCGTTCTTTGCCGTGGCGGCGATGGAACGGGCGTCCATGAGTGCCACATAGGACAACTGGCCGTCGCCCGGCTTGGAGCCTTCCCGGTTGGGGAAGTTACGGGTGGAGTGGCGGATGGAGAACGCGCCGTTGGCCGGTACGTCGCCTGCACCGAAGCAGGGGCCGCAGAAGCAGGAACGCAGGTCAGCACCGGCAGTCATCAGACTGGTAACGTATCCGTTGCGGGTCAGCTCGGTCAGAATGGGCATGCTGCCGGCGTAACAGGACAGGCGGAAGGCATCGCTGCCGATGGGGGTGGTGCCGATGATCTCGGCAGCCCGCTGCAGGTTCTGGTAAGTACCGCCCGAGCAGCCGGCGATGACGCCCTGATCCACCATAAACTGACCGTTTTTCAGCTTGTCGGTCAGAGAGCCGGGCAGCTTCTTAACACCAAGCTGTTCCACGGCATCCTTTTCCACCTGACGCAGCAGATCGGCGGCATTGGCCTTGAATTCGGCAATGGTATAGGCGTTGGAGGGGTGGAAGGGCAGGGCGATCATCGGGCGAATGGCAGACAGGTCCACTTCGATCACGCCGTCGTATACAGCGCCTTCGGCGGGCTTCATTTCGCAATAAGTATCGCCACGGCCCAACTCGGTCAAAGCGGCCTTGGTGCAGGCATCGGTCTGCCAGACCGAGGACAGACAGGTGGTTTCGGTGGTCATGACGTCAACGCCGCAGCGATAGTCCATGGACAGGTTGGCCACGCCGGGGCCAAAGAATTCCATCACAGCGTTTTTGACTGCGCCGGACTTGAACGTGTCACGAACCAGGGTCAAAGCCACGTCCTGCGGGCCTACGCCGGGACGGGGGGCGCCGGTCAGATAGATAGCGATAACCTTGGGATAGGAAACGTTATAGTCCTTGCACAAAAGCTGACGGGCCAGCTCGGGGCCGCCCTCGCCAATGGCCATACAGCCGTAAGCGCCGTAACGGGTGTGGGAGTCGGAGCCCAGAATCATCCGGCCGGGTGCGGCATAGCGCTCACGCATATAGGAGTGGATGACGGCCTGGTGGGGCGGGACAAACTCACCGCCGTACTTCTTGGCGGCGGAAAGGCCGAAAATGTGGTCATCCTCGTTGATGGTACCGCCTACGGCGCACAGAGAGTTGTGGCAGTTGGTCAGCACATAGGGCAGCGGAAACTCCTTCAAGCCGGATGCACGGGCGGTCTGGATGATACCGACATAGGTGATATCGTGCGAGGCCATGGCATCAAAACGCAGCGCCAGCTGCTCCATATTGCCGGAGCGATTATGGGCCTTAAGAATATTGTAGGCCATGGTGCCGGTGGGCGTAGCATCGGAGACTGCGCTGGGAGAAACAAACGAGCCGTCCTTCCAACACAGGGGCTCGAGGTTCATTTTTAGCATGGAAATTACCCCCAAAATGATTACTTTAATACACTATAAAAAATAGCATGTTTGCCGCGGAAAAGCAATAAGTCATATTCTGTATTTCAAGGAAATCAGACACCCGGAATTAGAAAATATGACAAAAAAGCCCCCGTACTTGAAAAAGTACGGGAGCTTTTGGATTGGCTTAGAACAGGCCGATCAGATTGAAGGCCAGGATCAGGCCGGAGAACACGATGGAAACGGTGGAGCACAGCTTGATCAGGATGTTCAGAGAGGGGCCGGAGGTAT
>JAZSCJ010000119.1:0-3260 GCA_045602885.1 Oscillospiraceae bacterium | reverse complement strand
CCCTTTTCTCCTGCTGATGCTGGTGCTGGCGGGTATCATCTGATGCCCCCCCCCCGGGCCGAAACCCGGCCCTGGGATTTTCCTCTTGACGAAATCGAACAGACGTACTATAATCAGCTGTAAGAAAGGGGGTGTTCCCGTGGAGCGCACCATTTTGCATTGCGATTTGAATAGCTTTTTTGCTTCGGTGGAGCTTCTGGAGCACCCCGAGTTGCAGGATAAGCCGGTGGCCGTCTGCGGCAATCCCGAGATCCGCCACGGCATCATTTTGGCCAAAAACGAGCCGGCCAAGCGCTTTGGCGTCAAAACCGCCGAGACCATCTGGCAGGCTCAGCGCAAATGCCCTGATCTGGTGTTGCTGGCCGCCCACCATGAAAAGTATCACCACTACTCCAAGTTGGTCAACCGGCTGTATGAGCAGCACACCGATCTGGTGGAGCCCTTCGGCATCGACGAAAGCTGGCTGGACGTGACCGGCTCCATGCACCTGTTCGGCGGCACCGGACAGGCCGTGGCCGACAAACTGCGCCGGGAGGTGCACGACACCCTCGGCCTGACCATTTCGGTGGGGGTTTCCTTCAACAAGGTCTTTGCCAAGTTGGGCAGCGACTACAAAAAGCCCGATGCCACCACCGTCATTACCCGGGAAAACTTCCGGGACATCGTCTGGCCCCTCCCGGTCACCGACCTTTTGTTCGTGGGCCGCGCCTCGGCCCAGACGCTGGGCAAATACGGCGTGCAGACCATCGGGCAGCTGGCCGCCTTTGACCCGGCCGCGCTGACCGGTCTGCTGGGCAAGCACGGCGAGCAGCTTTGGCGGTACGCCAACGGACTGGATACCGCCCCGGTGACACCGGCCGGAACCTATGTACCGCCCAAAACGGTGGGCAACGGCGAGACCTTCCCCGTTGATTTGCAGGGCTTTGATCAGGTGCGTGAGGGTCTGCGCCCCCTGGCCGAGCAAGTGGCACGGCGGCTGCGCAAGCACCACATGAAATGCACCGGACTGCAGCTGACCATCCGTGACCCCCACTTTCGGGACATCTGCCGCCAGCGCCCGCTGCGCGCGCCCACCTGCACAGCGCTGGAGCTGCTGCGCAGCGCCATGGAGCTGTTCGCCGACTGCTGGAACGAAACCGCCCCGGTGCGCGCGCTGACCCTGACCGCCATCTCGCTGGTGGCCGAGGACGACGCCGCCGAGCAGCTTGACCTGTTCGACACCACCGCACCCCAACGCCGAGCCAAGCGGGAAACGCTGGAGCGCACGGTGGATCAGCTGCGGCGCAAATACGGGGACAAAATTTGACAACCCATCCGCCAAGTGCTACACTTAAATGCAATTCCACTTGGATCGGAGCGATACATACGGACAATCTGATTTTCAGCCTGAACACCACCATGCCGGTCTTCCTCATGATGGTGCTGGGCTACCTGCTTCACAAAACGCCCCTGCTGGACGACAGCTTTGCAAAAAAAATGAACGACTTTGTGTTCAAAGCCGCCCTGCCTGTTCAGCTGTTCAAAAATCTGGCCGACGCCGACTTTCACACCGTCTGGAGCGGAAAACTGGTGCTGTTCGCCTTTGGCGTTTCGCTCATCTCCATCCTCATCATGCTGGGCGTGTCCCTGCTGTTGAAAGACCGCTCCCTGCGCGCCGAATTTGTCCAGTCGGGCTACCGCGGCAGTCAGGCGCTGATGGGCGCCGCCCTGCTGCAAAACATCTACGGCACCACCGGCGCGCTGGCGCTCATTCTGATCGGCGCGGTGCCGCTGTATAACATCGCTGCCGTCAGCATACTGACACTGATGGTCCCCGGCGGCAAGCTGGACCGCAAGGCACTGTTCAAGGCACTCAAGGGCATCGTCACCAATCCCATTATTCTGGGTATTCTGGCCGGCCTGCTGTGGTCGCTGCTGGAGATCCCCCAGCCGGTCATTTTCCACCGCGCCGTTTCCACCTTCGCCGCCACAGCCACCCCGCTGGGTCTGATCGCCCTGGGCGCATCCATCGATCTCAACCGGGCCGCCGCCTGTTGGAAGCCCACCGCGGTGTGCACCGCCTTCAAACTGGTGCTCTTCACCGCCGCCTTCCTGCCGCTGGCCGTCTGGATCGGCTGCCGGGGCGAAATTCTGGTCACCATGCTCATCATGCTGGCCTCCCCCACCACGGTAAGCTGCTTCAGCATGGCTCGCAGCATGGGCCATGACGGAACGCTCAGCTCCAGCTGTGTCATGGTCACCACCCTGCTCAGCTCCTTTACCTTTACCGGCTGGCTCTATCTGCTGCGCAGTCTTTCGCTGATTTAGCGCCGCCAGTTGCCATATCCCACAACTGATTTGCCGCGATGCGTTTACGCATCGGGGCATTTTCCTTCCAGCGCCACACGCAGCTTTTCCACCCCTTTTTTCTCAATGCGCGACACATAAGAACGTGAAATGCCGTTGCGCGCGGCGATTTCACGCTGGGTCATGGGCTCGGCTCCGTCCAACCCGAAGCGCAGGCGGATAATTTCCGCCTCCCGCGGGGTCAAACAGCGCTCCACGCATCGGCGCACCTTGGCGCAGGATTCCTTGGTGTCCAGATCCTCCAGCATGGTGTCATCCACACGGATGACATCCATCAGCGAAAGGGCGTCCCCCTCCCCGTCATGGTCCAGCGTGTCCGACAGGGACACCTCCCCCTGCCGCTTGCGCGCCGCCCGGAAGTGCATTAAAATTTCATTTTCAATGCACCGACTGGCATAAGTGGCCAGCCGCACATTTTTGTCCGCCTTGAAGGTGGAAATGCCCTTAATTAATCCAATGGTGCCGATGGAGATCAAATCGTCCTGCTCCGCATTTTGGGTGTAATACTTCTTGATAATATGCGCCACCAGGCGCAGGTTGTGCTCGATGAGCTTGTTGCGCGCGTGCACGTCCCCCTGCGCCATGCGCGCCAGATACTCCCCCTCCTCCCGCGCGCTCAGCGGCCGGGGAAAGGACCCGCCCCCGGACAAACGCAGAGTGAAAAACGATCCGCTTAACATCAACAAAAGCCAGGCAGAAAGCATGCTTTGGCACCTCCTGCCAAACTGTATGAACCACCGGCAAGTCCGTATGCACAGCCCTCTCAGTCGGCTGCGCCAACAGCTCTCCCAGAGGGAGAGCCAAGATGCGCAGGCTGCGCCAAGCCTTGCCTCTCCCTTTGGGAGAGGTGCCCGAGCACGGCGAGGGCGGAGAGGGCACAAAACTTGCCTCTCCCTTTGGGAGAGGTGCCCGAG
>JAZSCJ010000118.1:0-37553 GCA_045602885.1 Oscillospiraceae bacterium | reverse complement strand
TAACGATTAAAGGAGGATATCTCGATGAGAGAGCCTGTATTTACCGGCGCTTGCCCCGCCATTGTGACCCCCTTTGATGCCAATGGTGCCATCAACTATGACGCTTTTGGCAAGCTGATCGACCGGCAGATCGCCGCCGGCGTGGATGCCATCTGCGTCTGCGGAACGACCGGCGAGACCTCTACCCTTTCCATTCGTGAGCACATTGCCGCGGTCGAATACTGCGTCAAACGTGTGGATCACCGCGTCAAGGTGATCGCCGGCGCCGGCAGCAATGACACCTCGGCCGCTGTCTATCTGTCTCAGCACGCACAGGACTCGGGCGCCGACGCCCTTCTGCTGGTTACCCCCTACTACAACAAGACCACGCAGACCGGCCTGGTCAAGCACTATGAGTACATTGCCGACCGCGTGGATCTGCCCATCATTCTGTACAATGTTCCCTCCCGTACCGGCCTTTCCTTTACGGCCGAGAGCTACAAGATCCTGTCGGAAAATCCCCAGTTCAACGGCGTCAAGGAAGCCAGCGGCAACTTCTCTCTGCTGGCCCACACCCGTTACCTGTGCGGCGACGACTTCTATATCTGGTCGGGTAACGACGACCAGGTCGTGCCTATGATGAGCCTGGGCGCCAAGGGCGTCATCTCGGTAGTCTGCAACATCATGCCCGAGCTGATGGTGGATATGTCTCACGCCTGTCTGGACGGCAACTTTGACAAGGCCAGCAAGCTGCAGATCGAGTACATGGACTTCATCGACTCTCTGTTCATTGAGGTCAACCCCATTCCCATCAAGTGCGCTATGAATCTGGTGGGCATGGAAGCTGGCGCGCTACGCCTGCCCCTGTGTGAAATGTCCCCCAAGAATCTGGAGGTCATGAAGGCCGCCATGAAGCGGGTTGGACTGCTGAAGTAATCGTTCAGAGAGCGAGGTATGTACCGATGATAAAGATTATCATTTCAGGCTGCAATGGGCACATGGGTCGCGTTGTGGAATCCATCTGCGCTGCCGATCCGCAAGTCAGCGTCGTGGCCGGATTCGATATTCTGGGCAGTTCCGACCGGGATTTTCCCGTGTTTACCGCCCCCGACCAGTTCACCGGCGAGGCTGATGCGGTGATCGACTTCTCCCATCCGTCTGCCTTGTCTGCCCTGCTTTCCTTCTGTAAGAAGCGCCAGATCCCCGCGGTTTTGGCTACCACCGGCTATTCGCCCGAGCAGTTGGAGGAAATTGACCAGGCCGCCAAGTCGGTTGCCCTGTTCCGTTCCGCCAACATGTCGCTTGGCATTAACGTCGTCATCGAGCTGATCAAAAAGGCGGCGGCCATTTTGGAAGGCTATGACATTGAGATCGTTGAACGTCACCACAACCGCAAGGTGGATGCGCCCAGCGGCACCGCCCTCATGCTGGCCGATGCGGCGGCTTCCGCCGTCTCCGTCCCTGCCGAATATGTGTATGACCGCCACAGCGTGCGCCATCCCCGTGACAAGCAGGAAATCGGCATCTCCGCAGTCCGTGGCGGCAGCATCGTGGGCGATCACGAGGTTATTTTCGCCGGTCGTGATGAGGTCATTGAATTGCACCACCATGCCGGTTCCCGTGAAATCTTTGCCAACGGCGCGGTGAAAGCTGCAAAATTCCTCAGCGGAAAAGGCCCCGGTCTTTTCACCATGGCCGAGCTGGTTTCCGAACAATAAGCAACAAAAACTGCGTATCCGCAAATTGCGGATACGCAGTTTTTTCATGTTGATTGGTTTTACTGTGCCAGGAATTTCTCCAGACGGTCCAGACCGGCCTTGATGTTCTCCATCGAAGTGGCATAGGACCAGCGCACAAAGTTGGGTGCGCCAAAGCCGGAACAAGGCACAACGGCAACCAGACCCTGCTCCAGGAACGCCTTGGCGAAATCGTCGCTGTTGCGGATGGTGATATCGCCAAAGGTGCGACCGATCAGCTTTTCGATGTTCATCATGACATAGAAGGCACCATCGGGATTCAGGCAGCTGACCCCTTCAATTTGATTCATGCGCTGAACAATATAATTGCGGCGGCGCTCAAACTCGTCACGCATCTCCAGAATGCCTTCCTGAGGGCCTTCCAGTGCTTCAACGGCAGCCCACTGGGAAACCGAGGAGGGCGCCGAGGTGGAGTGGCTCAGGTAATTGGCCATGACCTTGGCAATTTGGCTGTTGGAGGCGGTATAGCCGATACGCCAACCGGTCATGGCATACGACTTGGAAACGCCGTTGATGAGAATGGTCAGCTCCTTGGCCTCATCACTCAAGCTGGCAAAGCTGGTGAACTTACGATTGTCATAAACCAGGCCGTAATAGATCTCATCGGAAATGACATAGATTTCATTTTTGATGCAAACCTCTGCAATGGCCTGCAGCTCGTCCTTGGTGTACATCATGCCAGTGGGGTTGGACGGATTGTTGAGAATGATGGCCTTGGTCTTATCGGTCACGGCGGCAGACAGCTTCTCAGCCGTCAGCTTAAAGTCCTCCTCCTCAGTGGCGGATACGATCACAGGCACGCCGCCAGCCATCTTGATCAGCTCATAGTAGCTGACCCAGAACGGTGCCGGAAGGATCACTTCATCACCCGGATTGACCAGAACCTGCAGCGTCACAAAAACGCTGTGTTTCGCGCCGCTGGCAACAACGATCTGGCTGGGTTCATACTCCAAAGCACAATCTTCCTTCAAGCGGGTACAGACTGCCTTGCGCAGCTCCATGATGCCGGCGGCCGGAGTATAGCGGGTCTTATTCTCACGAATAGCCTGCATGGCAACTTCTTTAATATTATCGGGCGTATTGAAATCGGGCTCACCGGCACCAAAGCCGATCACATCAATTCCTTCCGCCTTCATCTGCTTAAACATAGCGTCGATGGCCAGCGTCGTGGACGCCTGGACTGCCTGGGCAACATGGGAAAGTGCTTTCACGGGGGATCTCCTCCTGCAATTTCAGATTACAAAATTTCATTTACTTGCCATATTATATGCTTAAACTTGCAAAAATGCAAGCACATTCTAAATTTTAATGGCAAAAAATGAATGAGTTGGCGGTAAAAAATTCATCAATAAGACAAAACAGCGCCCTCTTCCTGCAGGAAGAGGGCGCTTAGTACCGAGTGGATCAGATTTTCTCGCAAATCAGGCGACCCATTTCACGGGTGCCAATGGGGGTAACGCCGGGCTCGGCAATGTCGGCGGTGCGCCAACCTTCGGCCAGAACGGCATCCACCGCAGCCTCAATGGCGTCGGCTTCGGCTGCCTTTTCAAAGGAATAGCGGAACATCATAGCCACGGACAGGATGGTTGCGATGGGGTTTGCCTTGTCCTGGCCGGCAATGTCGGGGGCCGAGCCGTGAATGGGCTCATACAAACCGGGGGCGGTATCGCCAATGGAGGCCGAGGGCAGCAGACCGATGGAGCCGGTGACCATGGACGCCTCGTCAGACAGGATATCACCAAACATATTTTCGGTGACCATCACGTCAAACTGACCGGGGTTACGCACGATCTGCATGGCGCAGTTGTCCACCAACATGTCCTCATACTCCACATCGGAGTACTCTTGTGCCAGCTTATGCATGACGTTGCGCCACAGACGGCTGGTCTCCAGCACGTTGGCCTTATCCACCGAAGTGACCTTTTTGCGGCGCAGACGGGCCAGTTCAAAGGCACGGCGGCCAATGCGCTCAATCTCCTGCTCGGAGTAAGTCATCAAATCCGATGCCTCCATGCCGCGGTCTTCGGTCTGGTACTTGTCGCGCTTACCAAAGTAAATTCCGCCGGTCAGCTCACGCACCATCATCAAATCAATGCCGGCCTCTGCCGTTTCCTTGCGCAGCGGACAGGCATCTGCCATAGCCGGGCGCAGCGTAGCCGGACGCAGGTTGGCATACAGACCAAGATCCTTGCGAATGGCCAGCAGCGCCGTTTCAGGCCGCTGCTCGGCCGGCTTGTCAGCGCCCCACTTGGGGCCGCCCACAGCGCCCAGAAGCACCGCGTCGCAAGCCTTACAGGCTTCTGCCGTGCCATCGGGATAGCTCTTACCCACGGCATCGGTAGCGCAGCCACCCAGCAATACATCCACAAATTCGTAGGTGTGACCGAACTTCTTCCCGACTACTTCCATAACCTTGACGGCTTCGTTGACCACTTCGGGGCCAATTCCGTCGCCGCGAATCAATGCAATTTTATAATTCATTTTGCCAGACCTCTTGCTTTCAGAGAATTCAGCAGACCGCCACCGGAAATGATGCCGTCCACAAACGCGGGAAAGGGCGCAGCCTGCCAGGTCTTGCCGGTGGTTTCGTTGGTGATGACGCCGCTGGCAAAGTCGACGCTGACGGCATCGCCGGGTTTGATTTCAGCGGCTGCCTCGGCGCACTCCATAATGGGCAGACCGATGTTAATGGCATTGCGGTAGAAAATGCGCGCAAAGGATGCGGCGATAACACACTTGACGCCGCAGGCCTTGATGGCCAGCGGGGCATGCTCACGGGAGGAGCCGCAGCCGAAATTGGCGCCGCCCACCATGATGTCGCCTGCCTCAACGGTGGAAGCAAACTGCGCGTCAATGTCTTCCATGCAATGAGAGGCCAGCGAAGCCTCATCCGGTGCGTTCAAATAGCGTGCAGGAATAATGACATCGGTATCGATGTTGTCGCCATATTTGTAAATCTTCATACCTTTACACCTCTGTTAAATGCTGGCCGGATCGGCAATTACACCGGCAATGGCGGAAGCGGCGGCAACGGCCGGGCTGGCCAGCACAACCTCCGAAGTGACGTGACCCATGCGGCCGACAAAATTGCGGTTAGTGGTCGAAACAGCACGCTCTCCGGCGGCCAGAACACCCATGTGTCCGCCCAGACAAGGGCCGCAGGTAGGCGTGGAAACTGCCGCACCGGCTTCCACAAAAATTTCGGCCAGACCTTCCTTGATGCACTGCATATAGATCTCCTGGGTGGCAGGAATGACGATGCAGCGCACGCCATCGGCCACCTTCTTGCCCTTCAAAATGGCAGCGGCCTCGCGCATATCCTTGATGCGACCGTTGGTGCAAGAGCCGATGACCACCTGCTGAATGGGCATACCGGCCACCTCACGAACCGTCTTGGTGTTGGAGGGCAGATGGGGCAGCGAAACGGTGGGCTCAAGCTGATCCAGATCAATGACAACTTCGCTTTCGTAAACGGCGTCAGGATCGGCCTGGAACACCTCGTAGGGGCGGTTGACACGCTGATTTACATAGGCCAGACAGGTTTCGTCCACCGGGAAAATGCCGTTCTTGGCACCGGCTTCAATGGCCATGTTGCAAATGGTAAAGCGGTCATCCATGTCCAGCGCAGCAACGCCCTCGCCGGTAAACTCCAGCGATTTATACAGCGCACCGTCCACACCGATCTGGCCGATCAGATGCAGGATAATATCCTTGCCGGACACAAAGGGACGCAGTTTGCCCTTCAATTCCACCTTGATGGCAGGGGGAATCTTGAACCATGCCACACCGGTCGCCATACCGGCGGCCATGTCGGTAGAACCGATGCCGGTGGAAAAGGCGCCTACTGCGCCGTAAGTACAGGTGTGAGAGTCGGCACCGATGATCACATCACCGGGTGCGCACAGTCCCTTTTCGGGCACCAGTGCATGCTCAATGCCTGCCTTACCGGTATCGTAAAAGTGAGTGATCTCATACTTCTTTGCAAATTCACGGGCAATCACACACAGCTCAGCCGTCTTAATGTCCTTGCACGGTGTGGAGTGATCCAGAATAATGGTGATCTTCTCCTTGTCAAACACCTGCGTCAAGCCTGCCTTGTTAAATTCGGTGATTGCGACCGGGGTGGTGATATCATTACCCAGCACCAGATCCAGCTTCCCTTCCACCAACTGGCCCACTTCGACATGGGGCAGTCCGGCAGCCTTGGCCAAAATCTTTTGGGTCATGGTCATTCCCATCTGTAACGCCTCCTGCAGATTTCATTTTTCGTGTTTCAGTATGGCAGAATTGTTGCCAAAAGAATGTTACATATGATACAATCAAAACACGAGGTGAGCATTATGGAAGTTTTTCAACGGTTGGCAGAAGGTCGTATCCCCCGACACTATCAAGCAGGACAGGTCATTTATCTGCAGGACACCGCTGCCCATGAGTTTTACTACCTTCTCTGTGGCACGGCCCGCAGCTACATCAGTTCGGAGGCCGGCGGCGAGCGCAGTCTTACCGTCCATCACGCTGGCAGTCTGATGGGCGAGGCATCCTTTTTTGACGAATGCCCTCGTGTGTCCTCTGCTGTCGCCGTAACGGAATGCGACGTTGTTTCGGTTGACCGCAGTACGCTGGAATCCACCCTGCGCAAGCATCCCGAGCTGGCCCTTCCTATGCTGCAATATCTGGCGCGAACGGTGCGGATGCTTTCCAATCATGTGGACGAAGCCACCTTCCTCCCTGCCGGACAGCGTCTGGCCCGGCATCTTTTGTCCAGCGCCCGGGAGGGGATCGCCTTTCCCTGCACCCACGAAGAATTGGGGTTTGCCATTGGTGCAAGCCGGGTAACAGTCAGCCGATTGCTGGCGGATTTTACGCGGATGGGATTGCTGAAAACAGGATATCGTTCGGTTACGATCCTTGATCGTGCCGGTCTGGAAGCAGAAAGCGGCGGCTGATGATTCAGCCGCCGCTTGGTTTTATTTGGTTGGGTCTTGATCCGGGGGTGTTTCGGTGGGAAGCGGATTTCCGTCTCCGTCGATGCGCTTTGCCGCCAATCGTGCGTCCACATAATCACGGGTCAGCATATAGATCACTGCAAAGGTAGGCACGCCCAGAAGCATGCCGATGAAGCCGAACAGACCGCCGCCTACCACGATGGCAACCAGCACCCAAATGGCAGACAGGCCGGTGGTATCACCCAAAATTTTAGGGCCGAGGATGTTGCCGTCGAACTGCTGCAGGGCAATGATCAAAATCGCAAATCGCAATGCCGCCCAGGGATCGACAATGATCAGAATCATAACAGACGGGATCGCGCCAATCAGAGGGCCAAAGAACGGAATGATGTTAGTCACACCAACGACCACGCTGATCAGCAGCGCAAGAGGAATACGCAGCACAGTGCAAAGCACGAAGCAAAGTACACCGATGATGGCGCTGTCGATCAGCTTTCCGTTAATAAAGCCTAGGAAAATACCATTGGCGCGCGTGCAGATGTGCAGGAATCGGTCCACTTTTTCTTTCTGGAACAGCGCAAACAAAACGGCTTTGATCTGTTTGATCAGCGTTTTCTTGCTGAAGAGCATATAGATGGATGAGATGAGTGCCGTAATGGCAGAGATCACGCCATTGCCCAGAGCTGCGCCGAAATCCAGCAACTCAGGGATGGCGGAAGATGCCAGAGTGGCCAAGGTTTTCACCAAATCCTGATAGGATACCATCAACGTTTCCAGGCCGTTTCCTTCCAGATCGAAACGAGCGATCAGATTATTTACTAGGTCATTCAAATTGTTCAGATAGCCCTGCAGATTGTTGACCAGAGCGCCGGCGCTGCTGATCACCTGGGGCAAGATCATATTCAAAAGAATTCCCAGTACCAGGAACGTCAAAAGGTATACCGTAAGAATGGCCAGACCCAGGCGAAAGCGAAGCTTACGGTATACTTTTCGCTCGAAGAATGTGATCGGCGTATTCAGCAGATAGGCCACAACAAATCCTGCAATGAAGGGCGTCAGGATTTCCAGCACCATACTGATTTTTTCGCGCACAACACCAAAGTTTGACAGCAGGATGTAAAAAAGAATGCCAAGCAAAACAATGATCAGATTGGACACCGCTTGCGCATTTAACGACCAAAACTTCTTTTTGATGGGTCTCGCCCCCTTCGGTTCGGTATTATATTTATTTTACGCCATTCACACGCAGTTTTCAAGAGGTTATATGTAACGCCGTGCCACCTGTTTTGCGGCAGCACGGCCCGGTCAAAGACTTTTTTTGATCTGACTGATGGCATTTTTCTCCAGGCGTGACACCTGCGCCTGGGAAATGCCCACCTCAGCCGACACCTCCATTTGTGTCTTACCTTCAAAAAATCGCAAACTTAAAATCCGTTTCTCCCGGTCGGTCAGCTTTTTTATGGCCTCTTTTAATGCAATGTGTTCCAGCCAGCTCTCGTCGGTGTTTTTTGTGTCCCGCACCTGATCCAACACGCAGATGGTGTCACCGGCATCCGAATAGACCGGGTCGTACAGAGAAACCGGGTCTACAATGGCATCCAGCGCAAACACCACCTCTTCCCGTTTTAGCTCCAGTATTTTGGCGATTTCCTCTACCGTGGGTTCTTTCTGATGCTCGGCCATGTATCGCTCCTTGGCCTGAAGCACTTTGTATGCGGTGTCGCGCATCGCCCGGGATACACGCATGGCGCTGTTGTCACGCAGATAACGGCGGATCTCGCCCACGATCATGGGCACGCCATAGGTGGAAAATTTTACGTCCAGATCGACATTGAAATTGTCGATGGCCTTGATCAAACCGATGCAGCCCACTTGAAACAGATCATCTGCGTTCTCTCCCCGGCCGATGAATTTTTGGATCACGGAAAGCACCAGACGCAAGTTGCCGGCGATCAGCTGCTCCCGCGCGTCCATGTCCCCGGCCTTTGCGCGGCGCAACAACTCCATGGTCTCCTCATTTTTTAACACCTTGAGTTTGGAGGTGCTGACTCCGCATATCTCCACCTTGCCCTGTATCGCCATTGTTGACCCCTCCGCAGGAATTACTGTACTTGCAGTATCTCCCGGCGAAAATGTTTCATACGGCCGATGCAGGGGCAATATTTTTTTCTTCCAGACGTATTTCGATGGACTTTTTCCCGGTCTGGCGGGGTTGCATTTTCCCCTTCAAGCCATTACAATGAGGACAGACGCGCTGTACCATACGGACAGCAGCAAAGGAGTTTTTGTTATGTCGATGATTCTGGCCATTGATGCCGGCAACACCAATATTGTTTTGGGTTGCCTGCAGGAGGATTCCACTCGTTTTACCGCACGGGTACGCACCGACCGGGCGAAAACTGAGGACGAGTACGCGCTGGTGCTGCGCAACCTGTTCGACCTGCATCAGGTGGATCGCCGCAGTCTGGATGGCGCGATCCTTTCCTGCGTGGTCACCGAATTGACCGAAGTGCTTTGCAAGGCCATTGAAACGGTTATCAAAAAGCGCCCCTTGGTGGTGGGTGCAGGATTAAAAACCGGACTAAACATCAAAATTGACAACCCGGCTCAGCTGGGTGCCGATCTTGTGGTGGATGCCGTGGCGGCGCTGGCCAAGCACCCCAAACCCATGGTGATTTTTGATATGGGTACGGCCAACACCATGTCGGTCATCGATGAAAAGGGGCAGTTTTTGGGCGGCGCCATTATGGCCGGCCCCCGTCTTTCGGTGGATGTGCTGGCCAGCAGTACCAGCCAGCTGCCCCGGATCGAGCTGGATGCCCCTGCCAAGGTCATTTGCAGCAACACCGTGCAATGTATGCAGTCGGGTGCGATTTACGGCCATGCGGCCATGATCGACGGTCTTCTCGACCGCGTGGAGGCCGAGCTGGGCCAGCCTTTGGCCAGCGTCATTGCCACCGGAGGTTTGTCGGCACAAGTGATCCCCTTCTGCCGACGCAAGATCATCGTGGAAGAAAATCTGATGCTGCAGGGGCTGCGCTTGATCTATGAAAAAAATCAAAGGCACACGATTTGATTCTTGCTTGTACCGTTCCAGTCGGAAAAACGCCGCGGTGGAAAAATCCACAGCGGCGTTTTTTTCATTTATGCGTGTTAAAATACAGTCTATTTTGTTCCGAAAATACGGTCGCCTGCATCGCCCAGGCCGGGAACAATATAGCCGTGGCCATTGAGCTTTTCATCCACAGCGGCAACATAGATCTCCACGTCGGGATGATCTCGGCGCACGCGCGCAATGCCTTCCGGCGCGGCCAGAATGTTCATAAGTTTGATGCTTTTGCAGCCATATTTCTTCAAGAATTGGATGGCCGCCGAGGCTGAACCGCCGGTGGCCAGCATAGGATCCAGCACGATGATCTCACGCTGGGCAATATCAGGGGGCATTTTGCAGTAATACTCCACCGGCTGCAGCGTGTCGGGATCACGGTACAAGCCGATGTGACCGACCTTGGCCGAAGGAATCAGTGTCAAAATACCGTCCACCATGCCCAGACCGGCACGCAAAATGGGAACAATGGCCAGCTTTTTTCCGGCCAGCTTCTTTACGGTGGCCGGAGCGACCGGGGTTTGGATCTGCACTTCCTTCAAAGGCAGATCACGGGTGGCCTCATAACACATCAGCGTGGCGATCTCAGAAACGATTTGGCGAAAATCTTTTACGCCGGTATTCTCATCACGCAGGATGGACAGCTTGTGCTGCAACAGCGGATGATCCAATACATGCACCTTTTCCATACGCTACGCCCCTTTACGATTGTTTGGCCAGCCGCTCTCGTTCCGCCTGGGACAGCCGATGGTAATTGGGCATCAGCCCGGCCGCATCAGTCAACCGGCCCTCACGCGCCTGTTCCAGCGCACAGCGTGCCACGCCCCATGCGGTCTGATAGCGCAAATGCGGCGGTGCCACACGAGCAGCATAACCGTGATTTTGGAACGCTTCATGGCACAGATGCGCACCGTCCCCCACCAATATGTGTGTTTGATCGGTACTCGGAAGCTGCGCACACAGATCCTCCAGCGAAATTGCCCGATCGGGTGTCAAGCGCACCGGCTTGTCACCCGACAACTCAAACAATGCGTTGTAGACCTGCTGACGTCGGGCATCCATGGCGGCGCAAATTACGCCCTGCATACCGATCATTTGCCAAGCCATGGCCTCCAGCGTGGACACACCGGCACAGGGCTTGTCCAGCGACCAGGCAAGCCCCTTGGCGGCCGATACACCGATACGCAGCCCGGTAAAGGATCCGGGTCCGGCCGCCACGGCGATCAGATCCACTTCATTCAATGTCATTCCGGCGTTTTTCAGCATGGTTTCTACCATAGGCAGCACGGTGGCACTATGGGTCAGACCGGTACGCTGAAAGCTCTGTGCGATCAGGGTTTCCTCCTCGCACACCGCAGCTGAAGCGGCTGTGGCCGAGGTTTCCAATGCCAAAATCTTCACACTTCCCATCCCCCGATCTCAATGACACGCTGCTGATCATGCTCGCCCCGGCGGATATCCACCTGTACGCAATGTTCCATAGCTTCGGGTGCTCGTTCGCTCCACTCCACGGCGCAAATTCCGCCCCGAATCAGATAGTCCTCCCAACCGATGTCAAACAGCTCATCGGCATCGCCCAGCCGATATAGGTCAAAGTGGAACAGCGGACGGCTGCCTGAATATTCATTTACGATGGTAAAGGTAGGGCTGGTCACCCGTTCTTCCACACCCAGTCCACGGGCCATACCCCGGACAAACGCAGTCTTTCCTGCGCCCAAATCGCCGGTAAACGCCACAATCGACCCGGCAGGCAGCGATTGCGCCAGCTTGGCGCCCAGTTGCTCGGTTTCCGCCACGCTGTTGGATATGATCTGCATCGGCTCACCTCGGTTGTTCATTGATTGCATCGGTTACAATTTTACCATATCCGTTGTAATTTCACAATCTCCATGGTAAAATAATTTATTCTTTGATAAGGAGGCGTCCCATGTTTCGTCTTACCGATACCCTGCGCACCTTTTTCCGAAAAGGGGACGCACTTCTTCTGGCGCTGTGTCTGGCCGCAAGCGTTTTTGGCCTAATTCTGATCTACAGCGCCACCCGGTATGACACGGCGCTGCACAGTTCTTTCATAAAACAGGCAATGTTTCTTGTTCTTGGCATTGCCGCCTATGTGATATGCTCCTTTATTGACATCGAGCTGATCATTGAGCGCTCGTGGAAAATCTTGATGATATGCTCGTTCGTACTGCTTTTTCTGCTGATCCCCTTTGGTGTAGATGGCGACACGGGCAATCGAAGCTGGGCTTATATCCCCGGCATCCCCATTGGCATTCAGCCGGCCGAATTGACCAAAGTGGCCTTTGTTCCTCTGCTGGCCTGGTCGCTGAACAATCAGCGTGAATGGGGAATCAGCCGCCCGTCATCGGTTTTCCGTGTAGTCGGTCTGACGGCGCTGTATTGCGGCGTCATCGCCGCGTTGTCCCAGGACTTTGGCATGGTGCTGGTGTACCTGTTTATCTTCATCATCATGGCCTTCTCGGCCGGGGTGAAGCTGCGCTGGTTTGCCTGTTGCGGTGGCTTTTTTGCCTGTATGATTGCAACCTTGGCGGTGCTTTCGGTAAAATCCGCCTCGTTCATGCAAAAGTTCGGCTATATCATCCGTCGCTTCACCGAGGTCTTTACCCGTAACGACCCACAGGGCGTTGGCTGGCAGCAGACCCGTTCCATTCTGGCTATCGGCAGCGGCGGCTTGACCGGACAGGGGTTTCTGCGCGGCGTACAAACACAAAGCCTTTCGGAATCCGCTCTTCCTGCCCGACACACCGACGAAATTTTCGCCGTGTGCGGCGAGGAGTTCGGGCTGCTGGGCTGTGCGTTCGTTTTGATCCTTCTGTTTGCCATCATTTGCCGCTGCTTCTGGGTGGGTCGCAACGCTCGCAGCCATCTTTCGGCCTATATCGCCATGGGCTACGGCGCTATGCTGTTCATTCAGACGATCATAAACATCGCTGTATGCCTGTACGTTTTCCCGGTAGTGGGGCTGACGCTTCCCTTTTTCAGCTATGGCGGCTCTTCTATCTTAACGCTTTATGCGGCCATGGGGATTGTTTCGGGTGTAAAAATGCGCTCGTTGCCCAGCTGGCTGCGTGATCGAAGTCGACTGAAATAACGCTGCATTGCCCCGCAGGATGCTATCCTGCGGGGTTTTTGTATATTTTCCGTTAGGCGGTCAAAACTAAATGCATCATTTCACAACGGAGGAGGATTTTTCTTGAATTACCCTGCACACAAGCGCCGCCTGACCACATTGCTGCTGGCCTTTTCCCTTGTTCTGGCTCTTTCCCTGCCTGCCTCGGCATCCATTCTGAACCACGAGCAGGACGCCCCTGCTTCGGTGGCTGCGTTTTCTAAAAACAGCACGGTGGATCGTGTGATCTCATTCTCTGTCGATGACTTTAAGCCGACCGGCAGCAACGCCGGTACTCTGGACTCGGTCATTTTGACCGCTCTGCCTGCTGCGGAATCAGGCATTCTCATGATGGGCGATCAGCCTTTGGCTGCAGGCGATGTAGTTGCCATGTCTGCGGTTGACGGTATGCGTTTTTACCCCCTGTCCTCGCCCACTGTGGCTTCTACTTCCTTTTCCTTTACCCCGGTGTTTTCCTCCGGGAGCACGGGGCAGGCGGTTACCGTCAATCTTTACCTGCTGACCGCCGAGAATCATGCGCCCGTTGCCGAAAATCTGGAGTTTACCACTTATAAAAACGTTTCTTACACCGGTCGGTTCGCCGCTGTAGACCCCGAGGGTGATCTGTTAACCTTCCAGCTTGTGGACAAACCGGCGCGTGGCAGTCTGACCATGCCCGACGAGGGCAAGGCCGAGTTTGTGTATACCCCCTACGAAAACAAGACCGGAAAGGACTCTTTCACCTACGTCGCCGTGGATGCGGTGGGCAATGTATCGCAGGAGGCCACCGTCACGCTGAAAATCCAAAAGCCGTCCACCAAGGTCATGTATGCCGACATGCAGGGACAAAGCGCCTGCAACGCTGCCATTCGTCTGGCAGAAGAGGGCATTTACGTTGGCGCCAGCATGGATGGAGTGTATTACTTTCAGCCCGATCTCCCGGTTTCCCGCTCTGAATTTCTGACGCTGGCCATGGCAACGATCGGTCTGGATGCGCTGGAGGGTGTAACCACCACCGGATTCTTTGATGACGACGCCATTGAAACCTGGGCCAAGCCCTATGTTTCCTCGGCCTTGAAATCGGGTGTCATCCAAGGCAGCTACACCCCGGACAAGCAGGTTGTTTTTCGTAGCGAGGATGTCATGACCCACGCCGAAGCCGCCGTACTGCTCAACCGTCTGCTTTCGGTATCCGATGTGCCCAATGAATCCTGGAACGAAAGCGCCGCTTTGGTCCCTACCTGGGCCTGCCAGGCGGCCATGAATCTGGAATCGGTCGGTGTTCTGCAAACCAACGAGCAGGGAGCGCTGACACTCAATGAGGAACTGAACCGCGCCGACGCCGCCCGGATGCTGGCTTGCGCGTTGGAAGTCGTAGACGCTCGGGAGCACAAAGACAGCTGGTTTACCTGGTAGCGCAAAAACGGTGGGGAATTCTCCCCACCGTTTTCTTTCATTTCACACGCAATTTTTTGACCAGTTCTTCGTTCGGGTCCACATAGGCGGTTTGATAGGTGGTATAAACCACCATACCCGGCTTGGAACCGGCCGGTTTTTTTACGAACTTGACCGGCGTATAATCCACCGGCACCTTGCGCCCATCTCGCGCCTGCGAATAGTAGGCCGCAAGAACGGCAGCCTCGGCCAGCGAGGTGTTGTCAAGCTCTTCGCCTTCACACCATAAAATCACATGTGAACCGTGGATTTTCTGCGTATGAAGCCAAATATCTCCACGTCCGGCCTGCTTGGTTGTCAGCTGGTCGTTTTGGGTATTATTCTTACCGACCGAAATACGCAACCCGGCAGAAGACCGGAATTCCATAGGCTTGGAGGTAACCCGCTTCTCCCGCGCCTTGGACTTCTTGGGGCGACGGGCAAACCCGGTGTCAATCAGCTCCTGCCGAATTTCCTGCAGGTCACGCTCACCCTCTGCCATGGGAATGGCCTCCAGAACACTTTCCAGATATTCCAAATCCGCTTGGCCTTTTTCAATTTGCGCCGTCAGCACGCTTTGAGCCGTTTTGGCCTTGTTGTATTCTTTGTAATACTTGGCCGCGTTCTGTTGGGGTGTCAGCAGCGGATCCAGTTTGATCTCCACCTGTGCCCCGTCGGGATGGTAAAAATCCAGCGTACGCAGGGTGGTCATCCCCTTCTCCATGACATGGAGGTTGGAGGTAAGAATATCACCCAGTTCACGCAGACGCTCCCGGTCTAAGGTGGCTTCCAGCTCCCGACGCTGATTGCCCAACTTGCGTGCGGTGCGATCCCGGGCGATGGTCACTGCTTTTACCAGATCCTGCCCTTTCTGTCGGGCACGCTCAGCCTGTTCACGGGTAGCGTAAAAGCCATCCATCAATGCGCCAAAGGTTTCATAGGTCTTGAAGGTGGTCTCGCTGCCGTACTGTGTGATCGGCAGGAAGGTAAAGTCCACTGGACGGCCGTCCCGAATGAGCACCGTGGGGGTGTACTCCCCTGCCTGCACGGCGTTTTGGATCTTCTCCGCCCAATCGTCCCCCTCGCCCCGTGCCTCGCCCTCCCGGGCGATCAGCGGCGAAAGGCCGGGGTGCGGCTCGGGCAGCTGATAAAACATGCCGGGCAAAACCGCACGCTTGCCGGTGGTAATGTCACCCTCCACCCGGCGCAGACAGTCCACGATGCGCTCCTGCTCATCCAGTAGAATGAGATTGGCTCGTCGGCCCATACATTCCAATACCAGCTTGCGGTCTTGCCGATCGCCCAGCTCGCTGAGCGTTTCAAAGCGGAAGATGGCAATGCGCTCCTGCGGCGGCTGAATCACTTCCAGCAGACGGCCGCCGGTCAGATGCTTGCGCAGCAGCATACAGAACATGGGCGGCTCGGCAGGGTTTTCCCGGGAAAGCTCGGTCAGTTGGGGCCGGGGATGGTTGGGACTGGCCGAAAGCAGCAGCTTGACATTGCCCACGCCGGTACGCATGGCAAGCATGATCTCATCCCGCCCCGGCTGATGGATCTTGTCGATTTTTCCGCCCAGAATAACACCGCGCAGCTCATGCAGCACAGCAGACAGGCAGATCGCGTCAAGGGCCATGGGTCACTCCTCCATCATGGTTTCAAATAATTGGTTGAGCCGCTCGGTTTCCCCTTTCAGCCACAGGTAGCCAAACAGCGCTTCCACCGCCGTGGCAGTCTGGTAATCCTCCCGGCTGGCCGCTTTGGACACCGTGTGCGGATTAGAGTTGCGGCCGCGACGAAACACATCAGCCTCCTCCTCGGTCAGCAACGCAAGGATCTTCCCGGCGGCTTTGGACTGTGCGGTGGCTGACACACGCTGCACTGTAGCCTTGTGCAGACCACGGTTGGTGGCCTTGCCATGCACGCAAAGCCAGGAGCGCACCATCAGCTCATATACGCCGTCTCCCACATGGGCAAGGCCGAGATTGCTCACCGCACGGATCTCATCCGGGGAGCGATTCAAGTGAAAGTAATCCATCGTATTTCTCCTAAGTAAAACAGAGATATGGCAACAGGACCACCCCGTATTAGGGTGGTCCTGAAAAATTCAGCGTAGATCAGGTGTTCATCTGCTTGCGGCGGGACAGGTTCATTGTGCCGTCCTGCATCTCGTTAACCCACTCCAGGCTCTTGCCGGTGCCGTAAGCCACGCAGGAGATGGCATCATCCGCCACATGGGTCTCAATGCCGGTATGGGATTCGATCAGCTTGTCAAAGCCCCAGACCAAGCTTCCGCCGCCGGTCATGACGATGCCGTTGGTGGAGATATCTGCCACCAGCTCAGGGGGCGTGCGCTCCAGCACCGAGTGAATGGCCTCCAGAATACGGCTGGTGGGCTCTTCAAAGGCCTCGATCATTTCGGTGGAAGTAACCGTGAATACACGGGGCAGGCCGGTCATCAGACAGCGACCCTTGATCTCCATGGTCTGCTCCTCCGGACGGGGGAAGACGCAGCCAATGGTCATCTTCAATTCTTCGGCCGTACGCTCGCCGATCAGTACATTGTGCTTACGCCGTATGTACTTGATCACGGCCTCGTCAAACTGGTCGCCGGCGATCTTGATGGAAGCCGACTCCACAATGCCGGACAGCGAGATAACGGCAATATCCGTCGTGCCGCCACCGATATCCACGTCCATGTGACCGTCGGGCTTGGTGATATCGATACCGGCACCGATGGCCGCGGCCAGAGGCTCTTCGATCAGATACACACGGCGGGCACCGGCCTGCACACCGGCGTCAATGACGGCGCGCTCTTCCACTTCGGTGATGCCGGAGGGCACGCAGATGACCACACGGGGCTTAAACAAGCGCACCGAAGAGACCTTCCGAATGAACTCACGCAGCATGCGCTCGGTCATATCGTAGTCCGAGATGACACCCTCACGCAGGGGGCGAATGGCAACGATGTTGCCGGGCGTACGACCGAGCATGTGCTGTGCGTCGGTACCGACCTTCAGCAGCTTGCCCGAATTTTTATCAATTGCGACCACGGAAGGCTCGCGCAGAACCACGCCCTTGCCCCGGACATATACCAGGATGGAGGCGGTACCCAAGTCAATTCCGATATCCTTGCTGAACATAGACATTCCTGCACCTCATAAAGCATTTAAAATTAGTTTTCCCGTAAAACGGGCTTACAAACATGATACGAGAAATATTATAGCGGAGAAGTTTTCCTTTTTCAATGATTATTTCCCGGAAAACAGATCAGGAACGATTCTTTTCCTGTTCTTTCGCCGGGCGCTTCTCCCCTCTGGCCCGGGCCAGCGTAACGCAGACCACATCCTGTGCGCCGCCGGTGCGCAGGACACAGGCACATTCCGATAAGGTCGCCCCGGTCGTGACCACGTCATCCACCAGCAAAATGCGCTTGCCAAGGACGTGTGCCGGATCGGTCATTTCGTAAGCACCCAGCACGTTGGCGCGCCGTGCCGCGTCCTCAGTCAGCCCGGACTGGGTTTGGTTGTTGCGCACCTTGCGCAGAGTTTGCGCCACAGCGCATCCCGTTTCCGCTGCAATCACTTCGGCCAGCAACCGCGCCTGGTCATAACCGCGCCGCCTGCGCCGTTTGTCCGACAGGGGTACCCAAGTAATCAAGTCAAACCGTCCGTCCAGGTGATCTGCAACGCATTGCGCCATTAAGTGTCCGAAGGTCTTGGCATACATGCTTTTGTCGGAAAACTTGTAGCGGTGGATGGATTTGCGCACCGAATCCTGAAACCAAAGGGGCGATACGCAAAGGGAGATGAACTCCGGCGTTTGCTCGGCCGCAGATCCTGTGATCCAAGGCAGTTCCTTCTGACAACGGGCGCACAGACCGTACTCCCCGTGCGTTAACAGCGTCTGACAAAAGGCGCACCGGGGCGGAAACAACAGGTCAAGCAGCCACGCGCCAATGCCAAGCTTCATTGCTCGTCCTCAACCGAAATCACACCGTGCTCCTGTTCAAACTCACGCACACATTTTTGAAGCAAATACAGGATTTGTCCACTCATAGAACGACCTTCGTAAGACGCCACATACTTGAACTTATCGTGAAGCGTCTTATCGGTACGAATACTCAAATGGTTGGTTTTCTTCATATGCCTCGCCACTTTCTGTTTGAGTTAAGCAAAGCATAATATTTGCAGATAATTTTAGTTCAATGTTAGTGCATTTTTACGGCATTAAATTCGCATCCGTACAAAGTTTTATTACTCCCCTGCCTGTGCCAATCGTGCACGCAAACCGGAGTAGCGGCGCTGCTGCCGGTCATTGGCCGCCATGGAATCCACCACCGCTTGGTCGCCCACCAAGACGAATAACTCTCTGGCACGGGTGACGGCGGTATAGAGCACACCGCGGGTCATCAGTTGGGGTGCGCCGTCCAGCGCAGCCATAACCACCGCTCGATACTCGCTGCCCTGTGCCTTATGTACCGTCACAGCGTAGGCCAGCTCCAGTTCCACCAGCATATCCGGCGTGTATTCCACCAGTTTTCCGTCAAAATCGACGCACAGCGTGCCTTCGTTCTCGTTGATCTCCTCAATGCGGCCAATGTCACCATTGAACATACCGATGCCCGAATGTAAGCTGTCACGCTCACGCCACATGACGTCATAGTTGTTCTTGACCTGCATGACCCGGTCGCCCTCACGAAAGATGACCTCGCCAAAGCGGCGCTCACCCTTGCCCTTTTGGGGTGGATTGAGTGCCTGTTGCAACAGACGGTTCAAATTGGCCGTGCCCGTGCCATGTCGCCGGGTGGGCGAAAGCACTTGAATTTGGTCGGCCGGTATGCCCATATTTTCCGGCAACCGGCGGCAAACAAGGTCAACAATGGTTTCGGCGGTGCGCTGGGAATCGTGGCGGCGCAGGAAAAAGAAGTCGTTGGCCTTGTTGTCCAGTTCGGGCGGCTCCCCCCGGTTCACAGCGTGCGCCGTACGAACGATGGCGCTTTCGGCGGCCTGACGAAAAATCTCAGTCAGTCGAATGGACGGGATACGGCCCGAACGCAGCAGATCGGACAGCAGATTGCCCGGCCCCACTGAGGGAAGCTGATCCGGGTCGCCCACCAGCACCAAGCGGCAATCGCCGCGCAGCGCACACAGCAGTGCCTGCATCAGCGGAAGATCCACCATGGAGGTTTCGTCCACGATAACGGCGTCGCAGCGCAGCGGCTCGTCCTGATCGTGGGCAAACACCAGCTCTCCCGTTACCGGGTCAAACTGGGTTTCCAACAGGCGGTGAATGGTCGTGCCCTCGGCATCGCACAACTCCCCCAGCCGCTTGGCGGCTCGCCCGGTGGGCGCTGCCAACGCGGTTTCCAGTCCCAACATCTCGAACAGCGCCAGCACACCACGCAACGATGTCGATAGCGATAGGTAAGCGTTTGGGAGTATGTTTGGCCGTTAGGCCAAACATATTTCCTCCGGCTTTTCCCCCGCTTCGCACCGGACATGAGACTTTCACCTCATCCGGCGCTCCATCGTCTTAATACAACTTCTTCAAAACTTGATGATTACTATTTCAACCATTGATTTGCTCATTGTTGCCATCTATTTTCCTTGCGTATTGTTGCTGGAATGTGTTATACTTGGTTCACATCCAACTTCGACCACTTTTTTTTTTATATGGGCACTCTTTTCTCATTATTATGAGAGGGAGTGCTCATTTTTTATCTCTTTGGCATCAATGTTTCAGATTTCAGCATTTCCAACTTTCTTGCGGTACTTATTGAGCTTTCGCAATGCCACTGCGTTCAGCTTTAATTTGGCTTTCAGTTTTCTGATGAGGTCTTCATTTGTCGAATGAATCAGTTTGTGTATGTCCTGATGGACAATAACAAGATTGCTGTATTCATCCGTGCCACCCATTCCCCGTGGAACCACATGATGGCAATGTATTTCCTCATACTCCAAGATTCTGCCTGTTACCGCGCATTTTCCGTTCTGTGCCGTGTATCGGGATATACGGTTGTCCGCATACTCGACACTGCGGTTCATCACTGGATTGCGCATCAGCTTGTGCAGTATTTCTGTGTTCACGCTTAAACTCTTATGGATGGCAGCTCTGCCCTCAACAGTATAGTTGTTAACACCCCTCTTGAGGTGCTGCGCACGATAGTGCGGCGGCAGTCCAATAGGGTACACGGCCATATCACGGATATACCGAATTTGCCTGCTTCTTGCGTATCTTCCGGCATTTTCACCGTAGAGCAACTGCGGGCTTCCTTTTGGTTTCCGTTTTAGCCTCCATTTGAGTCTGTTTCTGAGCGCAACATTTACAGCCCATGCGATTCGGTCACAATCGTCCGATATTTCAGTTGCAATCCCATAGTATTGGTGGATTCCCATAACCATCACATTGTAGAGCATGACCGCCTTCATTTCATCTTTCTCATTTCTTGGAAATTCGATTTCCTTGATTTGAGTTTTCAGCGTTTCTGTTGCCCGCTTGATGGCTTTGTCACCCATGTGGGAGCGAACGATGTACTTCTTTCCTCGCTTAACCGCTTTCAGTTTGAATCCGAGATATTCCGAATAGTTTTTCTTGAGATTTACGATTTTCGATTTTTCTGGCGATATTTCCAGCTTCAACCGTTCCTTTAGCCATTGTTCAACTGCCCGAAATACTTTGTTTGCATCGCTTCTTTTTCGGCAAAAGATTTTGAAGTCATCTGCATAACGAACGATATACATTTCTTTCAAGTCAGTATTCCGCAAGGCCCTATAGGTGTGACCTCTGCTTTCTGAACCGTTCTCATGCTTGTATCCAGGATAGTAATGCTTCGTTGGCATTCCTTCCCATTGGCTGTAAACCCACCAATCGAGCTCATTGAGCACGATATTGGCTAACAGCGGCGACAGTATGCCGCCTTGGGGCGTGCCCTTTTCCGGCATTACGATTGTCCCATCAGGCATTTGAATCGGAGCTTTCAGCATCGCCTTGACAATACACAACAATCGCTTATCTCTGATACCTAACGCCCACATCTGGCGTATCAGCTTAGGGTGGTCAACATTATCGAAGAATCCCTTGATATCCACATCCACAACGAAGTACATATGTTGCTTTTGTATCAGCTTCATGCACTGTGCTATGGCTTGTTCTGCTGAGCGATTTGGACGGAACCCGTTGCTTCGTTCAAAGAACTTGGCTTCACAGATTGGGTCAAGCACCTGTAATATACATTGCTGTACAAGCCTGTCCCAAATCGTCGGAATCCCCAGTGGTCGCATTTTCCCATTAGCTTTCGGTATCTCCACCCGCCTTACCGGCTTTGGATGGTAGCATTTCAACTTATTTCGGACTCGGCGGATGATTTCCTCTCTTGAACATTTTTCGATGTCCTTGATTGTCAATCCATCCGTACCTGCTGTATAGCTTCCATTGTTCCGCTTAAAGTTACGATACCCAAGGAGTATATTCTCTTCCGACTCAATTATACTCATAAGGCTTCCAAAGGATTCTCCGGCCTTACTTTTTGCATATAGGTCGTCAAAGGTCTCTGTCATGTCGTAATATTCAGCGTGTCTCAGGTCGCCTTTCTTGCTCTTTTGCTTTGGTTTCATAGCCATTGGACATCACTCTCCTTTCGGCGAGCGACTTTTTGGTCTTACTCGAATCCATTGCAAATCATCATTTGAAGTTTGTATCTTAACGACTAATGCCCTTCCCTCCACGGCTTGTTATCACCGCTTCATAGGTACCATGGCATCACTATCACCACTCCTAAAGACGCTTATTTACTTCGTCATCACCACTTCTGTTTAGAAGTGTGGAGTAGCTTTCCACGTTCCGATAACTCTATCCTTTCATATATACCCTTAGGCTTCTGCTCTGGTCCTGCAAGCTGGATGCCGCCTGTAACGGCATAAGGTCTTTCATAGTAAAAATTCTTACTCAACCTCACTTGCCCCACTTACCCTGTGGGCAACGTGTTTCCACGCTGGCACTGTTTAGACCCGTACATTCGCAGTTTCGTCAGTCTCTCGACATTCTCACCATAGGTATTTTATGGACTCCCGGCATATCACCAACCATATCTTTTGCTCTGTAGTTTTCTGACAGGCGGGTTCTAACCACTTTTGAACCAATCATACTTACTACATTCATATGACTTAGGTCAACTTCTGCCGACTTCCGCGAGCTCTCAGACACAACCGTTTCCGAATTATGCCTGTCGCAGTCTTAGAGAGGATGTTTCAGGTCGTTACTCCATCATTCCATCCTTCGAGTTATCAGTTCTCCACTGGCTTACTTTCATAATTTTCATAGCAGGTGGGCTCTGACCACTTTTGTACCAACTATTACTCGTTAGATTTCAGACCAATGTGTCTGTGCTTTGTTTATTTGACACAGAAACGTGTCGCACTCTTGCCCGTACCGGGGCCACCGGTCAGCAGCAATACCTGTCGGCAGGCCGCCAGACGCACCGCTTCTTCCTGCTCGGGCGCATAGGATATCCCCTGCTCGCGCTGGATGCGCTGCAGCAAACGATCCAGATCGTGGGGCGGGATCATTTCGGTTCGGCTCATCTCGTCCAGGCGAAAAGATGTATAGCACTCGGCCGCATACAGCTGCGATAAGTAGCAGGCCAACTGCCCTGCGATCTGCTCCTGTACGATCTCCCCCTGCTCGATCAGCCCATCCAGTGCCTGCTCCGGGCTGTTATCGTCCAGATTGAGCAATTGCCCGGTGGCGGCCAGCAGCTTGTGCCGGGGCAAAAAAGTATGTCCGTTGTTCAGATTATGGCGCAGCTCAAATAGCAAACCAGCCTCCACGCGCTGCGGATCGTTGCCGTCCATCCCCATTTCAATGGCCAAATTGTCGGCCACGGAAAAGTCCATCCCCATCTCCCATTCAGTCAAAAGATACGGGTTTTCCCGTACTACGTCAATGGCGGCGTTGCCAAAACGCCGATACAGGGGCATGGCAAGGGAAAGGGGCAACTGGTACTCCCCCAGAAATTCCAACAGCAGGCGCATACCGGCCTGCTGAAGGAACGCCTCATGCACCTCCTGCGCCCGTTTGGGCGAAAAGCCCTTTACCTGGGTCAACCGCTCGGGCTCGCGCTCAATGACCTCCAGCGCATGTGCGCCAAACTGATCCACGATCAGCTTGGCAGTTCGGGCCCCGATACCCTTGATAGTACGGGAAGCCAGATACTCAAACACCGCCGCTTCCCCCACAGGCATACGGCGGCGCAGGGTTTCAATTTTGAACTGCTCTCCGTAGGAGGCATGCTTCATCCAGTTGCCCTCGGCCTGCAACGTTTCACCGGGCGTTACGCCGGGCATACAGCCAACCAAGGTCACTTCCCCCTGCGCTTCAGTATCCAGACGCAGCACGGTATAGCCATTTTCCTCGTTGCGGAAAATGACTGCCGTTACCGTGCCGGTTATTTCTTTTTTCTCGTTTGTTTGCTCCATGTATTCGCTTCTTTCGTCCAGTTTCCCGATTGACCCGGGGCATACAGCGCTTGCATCCAATCGCTGCGTTCCCCCAGAAAACAGATAATGGCCCATCGCCCCAAGGCCCAGATTACAACACAACTTAACAGGGCGATGATTGCATCCAACAGGATCTCCACACATTTCCCCCCTGTGCCATTGTATGGGCACAGGCGCATCCCGGTGTCAGACAAACAGCGCGGTAAAGCCGTAAGTCAATCCCAAAATCAAAAATCCGGCAATCAGCACACCAAGCAGCATGGCCGGCAGCGCCCGGCGCAGGGGCATATCCAGAAACGCGGCCACCAGCGCACCGGTCCAGCCGCCGGTGCCCGGCAGAGGGATGGCCACAAAAATCGTCAGACCAAGATATTTATATTTGGTTACAAGCCGTCCTTTCAGATGGGCTTTGCGCTCCAGCTTGTCCACCAGACGGTCCAGGCGGGGCAGATGCTGCCGCAGCCATTGTAAGATGCGGCGGATATAAACCACAATGAACGGAATGGGAATCAGATTGCCAATGACCGCAGCAAGAAATGCGTGCCAATGGGGCAACCCCAACGCCACACCAAAGGGGATGCCGCCCCGCAGCTCCACCACCGGGACCATAGAGACCAGTATCGTAAAAACCATTTGACCAGACCAAGTCTCAGTCAGCCACGTCATCAATTCCACAACTGAATCCTCCGCAAACAGATGCCGATATTGTACCATCTTCTCGTCACTATGACAAGCGCCGCCCCCTGTTTTAGCGGAAAACTTCCCGGTTTTGCCCGATTGTTTTTTGACAAAAAATGTGCTAAAGTGTGTGCCTGACTGAAAAAACGAGGAGCGCGCAATGATGAAAAATATCGTCTCCTTTTTGGGATGGTTTGTAAAAAAGAATATCGTCATGACGATCGCTTTGGCGGCGGCCGTTGTCACCAGCTTGATCGTTCCGCCCGACAGAGCCTATCTCGGTTATTTTGATGTAAAAACACTGACCTGCCTGTTCTGTGTGCTGGCGGTAGTCTGCGCGTTGAAAAACATTGGTTTTTTCTACACGCTGGCCCGAAAAATCGTGCGCTTTTGTCGGGACATCCGCGTCAGCGTTCTGGTTTTGGTATACATTACTTTCATCGGCTCCATGCTGATCGCCAACGACATGGCGCTGCTGACCTTTCTTCCCCTTGGATACTTTGTGCTTAGCGCATCAAACAAGCGCAAGTATATGGCCTTTACATTTATCATGCAGAACATCGCCGCCAACCTGGGCGGTATGCTGACCCCTTTTGGCAATCCGCAAAACTTGTACCTGTATACCAAGTTTGAAATTCCCACCCTGCAGTTCATGGGTATCATGGCGCCGCCCTTTGTGCTGGCGGTGCTTCTGATCACGGTATGCTGCCTGGTCTTTGTCAAGCCGGAGGTCATGCGCGTATCCGACGAGGAGATCCATCTGCCTGTGGGGCGCAGTGTGCTGTATTTGGCACTGTTCTTGCTGGCCATTGTCATCGTATTCCGCACCATCCCCTACTGGATCGGACTGATCGTCATACCCCTTGTGCTTTTGTTCTTTGACCGCAAAGCTCTGCGCATGGTGGATTATCCTCTGCTGTTTACCTTTGTTTTTTTCTTCATCTTTGCGGGAAACATGGCCCGAATCGAGATCGTACGCAGCTTTTTCTCTTTGCTTCTGGAGAAAAGCACACTGCTGTTCAGCGTGCTTTCCTGTCAAATCATCAGCAACGTTCCTTCCGCCATCTTGCTCAGCCAGTTCACCGATAATTTTGCCGACTTGCTGGTGGGTGTCAACATCGGCGGAACCGGCACGCTGATCGCTTCTCTGGCCAGCCTGATCACCTTTCGGGAATACACGACCCAAAACCCCGGAAAGTCCGGCTACTACATCAAGCTGTTTTCCGCCTTTAACTTTGCATTTCTGGCCATTATGATCCTATTTGTGCTGCTTTGGAACGCCGTGATCCTTTAAGTTTGGCCCTTCCGAATTCATCGGAAGGGCCATTTTGTTTTTCTTGATTTTTAGCGCAAAAAGAATTGGCTTTTACCTTGTACCCTATAAAAAACAATGATATAATATTTTGACTAATTTTTAAGAAACGGGGCGAGTGTTATGACTTACAAAGAAGAATTTATTACCTTCATGGTGCGTTCCGGCGTACTGACCTTCGGTGACTTTACCACCAAATCGGGCCGCAAGACCCCTTATTTCATCAACACCGGTAACTACAAGACGGGTGCGCAAGCCGCCAAGCTGGGCGATTACTACGCCGCCTGCCTGCAGGAGAATGCCCCCGACGGCATCGACTGTCTGTTTGGCCCTGCTTACAAGGGCATCCCTCTGGCTGTGACCACCGCGGCCTCTCTGTACCGCAATTACGACCGTGATCTGCCCTACTGCTTCAACCGCAAGGAAGTTAAGGACCACGGCGAAGGCGGCTCCATGGTGGGCTACAAGCCCCAAAACGGGGACCGCGTTGCCATCATCGAAGATGTGGTTACGGCCGGTACGGCGGTGCGCGAGTCACTGGAACTGTTTAAGACGCTGGGCGATATGAAGGTCACCCACCTGTTTGTTTCGGCTGACCGCATGGAGCGCGGCACCCGTGAGTGCACCACGCTGGACGAACTGCGGGAGGATTTCGGTATCAAGGTCTGCCCCATCGTGACCATCAAGGAGATCATCGCCTTCCTGCATAACAATCCCGTAGACGGAAAAGTCTATATCGATGACTCCATGCGTCAGCGTATGGAGGATTATCTGGCTGAATATGGCGGAAAATAATCCCCACAAGGGACATCGCGCCAGAACCAAACAGGAATTCATGGCGCGCGGTCTGGCCGGGATGCCCGACCACAAAGTTCTGGAGTTGCTGCTGTTTTACGCCATTCCCCAGGGCAACGTCAATCCTCTGGCCCATCGTTTGATCGACACCTTTGGCTCACTGTCCGGCGTGTTCAACGCCACGGTGGAGCAGTTGATGGCCGTCAAAGGCGTGGGCGAGCACGCCGCCAGTCTGATCAAACTGGTTCCTGCGCTGGGTGGTCGCTATCAGGCCGACCGCAGCCAATTGGGCACCATTCTGGACACCACCGACCGGTTGGGCGAATACCTTGCGCCCGAGTTCTTTGGCCAGCGCAACGAAGTCACGGTGGTGCTGTGTCTGGACGCCAAGCTCAAGGTACTCCAATGCCGCCAACTGGATGAGGGCAGCGTGGACTCCACCTCGCTGAGCCTGCGCAAGATGATGGAGATCGCGCTGGCCTGCAACGCATCCCAGGTGGTATTGGCACACAATCATACCAGCAACATTGCCGCCCCGTCCCGGGAGGACATTCTGGCAACCAAGCTGGCCTACGATGCGTTTCAACAGGTGGACATCCTGCTGCGTGACCACCTGATTTTTGCCTGCGATGATTTTGTTTCTATGCGGGATTCCGGCCTGTTTCAGCAGTTTTGATTTGGCTTTTTTATCGCTATATTTTTGACTGGAGGTGACATTGTGCCAAAGTTTGAGGTCGTATCCGACTATACGCCCTCCGGCGATCAGCCGGAGGCCATTGAAATGCTGGCCGCCGGCATTGAAAACGGTCTGAATGAACAGACGCTGCTGGGCGTGACCGGTTCGGGCAAGACCTTTACCATGGCCAAGGTCATCGAAAAAGTGCAGCGGCCTACGCTGGTACTGGCCCACAACAAAACGCTGGCCGCTCAGCTTTGCGCCGAGTTCAAGGAATCCTTTCCCAACAACGCCGTAGAGTATTTTGTTTCCTATTACGACTACTATCAGCCGGAAGCCTATATCCCCCACACCGATACCTTTATCGAGAAAGACTCCGCCATCAACGAGGAGATCGACCGGCTTCGCCTTTCGGCCACCGCCTCTTTGATGGAGCGCCGGGATGTCATCGTGGTGTCCTCGGTGTCCTGCATCTACGGTCTGGGTGAGCCGGAGGATTTTGCTAAAATGATGGTTTCCCTGCGTGTGGGTATGCCACTGGAACGGGATGAACTTCTGCGAAAGCTCATCGCCATTCGTTATGAGCGCAACGACATTGCCTTTGAGCGCAATATGTTCCGGGTGCGTGGCGACACGGTGGAGATCTTCCCTGCCTATTGGAATGACCGTGCCATCCGGGTGGAATTTTTTGGTGACGAGATCGACCGCATTTCCGAGATCAACGTGGTCACCGGCGCGCCCATTCGCAGGTTGGAAAACATCCCGGTCTGGCCTGCCACCCATTATGTTACCCCCAAGGAAAAAATGGATGCAGCCATTCAAGAGATCTACAAGGAACTGGAGGAGCGTGTGGCCTTCTTTGAAGCCAACCAAATGCTGGTGGAGGCACAGCGGCTCAAGCAGCGCACCATGTATGACGTTGAAATGATGCAGGAACTTGGCTACTGCTCGGGTATCGAAAACTACTCCCGGGTCATCGAGGGGCGCCCGGTGGGCTCACCGCCCCACACCTTGATGGACTATTTCCCCAAGGATTTTGTGCTGTTTATCGACGAATCCCATGTTACACTGCCCCAGGTACGTGCCATGTACAATGGCGACAAGGCCCGCAAGACTACTCTGGTGGACTATGGCTTCCGCCTGCCCTGCGCCTTTGATAACCGCCCCTTGAAGTTTGATGAATTTGAGCAACGACTCAATCAAGTAGTCTACGTTTCGGCCACACCCGGCGAATACGAGCGCACGCGCTCCGGCCAGATCGCTGAGCAGGTCATCCGCCCCACCGGCCTGTTGGACCCCAAGGTTGAGGTGCGCCCGGTGGAGGGCCAGATCGACGATCTGATCGGCGAAATCAACGAGCGTACCGCCCGAAACGAGCGCGTGCTGGTCACCACGCTGACCAAAAAAATGGCCGAGGATGTGACCGCCTATCTGAAAAACGCCGGGATCAAGGTGCGCTATATGCACCACGACATCGACACCAACGAGCGCATGGAAATCATCCGTGATCTGCGCCTGGGCACCTTTGACGTACTGGTTGGCATCAACCTGCTGCGTGAGGGTCTGGATCTGCCCGAAGTATCGCTGGTGGCCATTCTGGATGCGGATAAGGAAGGTTTTTTTGCGCTCGGAAACCTCGCTGATCCAGACCATCGGCCGTGCCGCACGCAACGCCGAGGGCATGGTCATTTTGTACGCCGACACCATTACCCGTTCCATGCGTGCCGCGCTGGATGAAACCGAGCGCCGCCGTGCCAAACAGGACGCCTATAACAAAAAGCACGGCATTGTACCCAAAACCGTCATCAAGAGTGTGCGCGATGTCATTGATCTGTCTACCGGCAAGTGCGATGAGCCTGACGCCAACGAACCGCAGATGACCAAACAGCAGCGCATGGAACTGATCGCCAAACTGGAAAAGCAAATGCGCGAAGCCTCCAAAATGCTGGAGTTTGAATACGCCGCCGAGCTGCGTGACCGCATCATTAAGCTGCGCGGCGAGTAAGCGATTTTTCTGCATTTTCACGTTTTTTATTTTGTAATGCATTTTTACTTTACACCATTTCGATTTCATTCGATGCGGAGGTATCTTTCATGGAATATGTCACTTTGGGCAAGACCGGTCTGCGCTGCGCTCAAATTTCCTTTGGCGGAATTCCCATCCAGCGTGCGGATGCTGCCAATACGGTAGAAGTGGTCGATGCGCTGGAACGCCATGGCATGAATTTCATTGATACTGCCCGTGCCTACACTGTTTCGGAGGAATATCTGGGTGCCGCTCTGACGGGCCGCCGGGATAAGTTCATTCTGGCCACCAAAGCCGGGTCCCGGGATTACGCCGGAATGAAACAGGACATTGAAACCAGCTTACGCAACCTCCGCACCGATTACATTGACCTGTATCAGCTTCACAATCTGCCCTTGTCTGATTTTGAACAGGTCTTTGGCCCGGACGGCGCATACCGTGCTCTGGCCGAAGCCAAAGCTGCCGGTCAAATCGGACACATCGGCGCCACGACCCACAGCACCGAATCGCTGGAACTGCTGGTCGATCAGTATTCTGATCGCATTGAAACGCTGATGTTCCCCTACAACATTGTCGAATTGCACGGCCATGAGATTTTGAAAAAAGCTCGTGAAGCAGGGTTCGGTATCCTGTGCATGAAACCGCTGGCCGGAGGTAATCTGGAAGACTGGGAATTGGCCCTTCGTTTTGTGGCCGCCTCCGGCGTCATTGACGTTGCCATCCCCGGCATGGGTAATGCGGAAGAGGTGGAACGCAACGCTGCCGCCGCCCTGCGTTTGAGCCCATTGACCAACGAAGAGCAGGCCAAATGTCAGCGTATTCGGCAGGAGCTGGGAAGCCGATTCTGCCGCCGGTGCAATTATTGTGCCCCCTGCACCGTGGGCATCCCCATCAACAGTTGTTTTCTGATGTCCAACTACCTGCGGCGCTACGATCTGGCCGACTGGGCTAAAAGCCGTTACGATGCGCTGGCGCATCACGCAAGCGAGTGCATTGAATGTGGTGTGTGCGAGTCCCGTTGCCCTTACGACCTGCCCATCCGTGAGATGCTGCGTGATGTGGCCCGGGATTTTGGGAGATAGATTATGACCAAAACCTCAAATGTCACTGTTCTGTCCTCCTCAGCCCTTAAGATCATCGCCATGGTCTGTATGCTGTGTGACCATTTGTGGGCCACCGTTGTACCCGGTAATCTTTGGATGACCATGGTGGGCCGCCTTGCCTTCCCCCTTTTTGCATATCAGGTCGTTGAGGGCTTTTATCATACCGGAAATATCAAAAAGTACACCCGGCGGATGTTTCTCTTTGCCCTGCTTTCCGAGCTGCCCTTTAACTGTCTGATGGGCGGCGGGCTGATCTTCCCGTTCCATCAAAACGTCCTGTTCTCCTTTTGGCTCTCCCTGCTTCTGCTGCGTTGGATGGAGCACGCCCGCCAAAAAGGACGCCTGCGCTTTATCGTAATCGCGGTGCTTTGTGTGGTTTTGGGCTATCTGGGTGGCTTCCTGCTGATGGTGGACTACTTTGGCTATGGCATTTTGATGCTGCTTCTGTTTTATTTCTGCCGCAGCCTGCCCTTTGGGTGGATCGTCCAACTGGTCGGCATGGTATACATCAACGTCTTTCTGATTGAGGGACAATGTCTCCCTGTTGTTTGGGGTAGTTTTTCCTATGATCTTCCCATTCAATCCTTTGCTGTGCTGGCGTTGATCTTCATTTGGCTTTACAACGGAAAGCCCGGCGCCGGCCATCGCATCATCCGGCCCATCTGCTATGCCTTTTATCCGCTTCACATAGTAATTTTACTTCTGATTCAACGCTTGATCCCATAATCCGTTTGCCTGCCCAATGCTTTGAGGTGATTTCGTGGCCAAACAAAAAGACGATAAAACCAACGTAATGCGCATTCTGGAACAAAAACAGATTCCGTATGCCGCCCACACTTATGACCACGAAGAAGGTGTGGCGGTGGACGGCGTGACGGTTGCCCAGTCACTGGGACAGGATCCCGAGTGCGTGTTCAAAACACTGGTAGCCCGCGGCGCGTCCAAGGCGATCTACGTGTTTGCCATCCCAGTGGCCGACAATCTGGACTTGAAAAAAGCCGCCCGATCGGTAGGTGAAAAGTCCATCGAACTGGTGGCGGTAAAAGAGATCAACGCTCTGACCGGCTATGTTCGAGGCGGTTGCTCCCCGGTGGGAATGAAAAAGCATTACCCCACGGTATTCCACGAAACGGTTGAAATCATTGATACCATCATGGTTTCCGCCGGAAAGATCGGCCATCAGGTAGAATTGGCGCCCACCGCCTTGCTGGAGCTGGTGAACGCAACCACCGCCGATCTGACTATTGAATGATGGGAGAGGCCACTATGCACAGTCACATTGTTGTAAAAGGCGCTCGGGTCAACAACCTGAAAAATATTGACGTTTCTATCCCCCGTGACAAACTGGTGGTGCTGACCGGCCTGTCCGGCTCAGGCAAGTCTTCTCTGGCATTTGATACCATCTACGCCGAAGGGCAGCGCCGCTATGTAGAGTCGCTTTCCTCCTATGCCCGCATGTTTTTGGGTCAGATGGAAAAACCCGATGTGGATTACATCGACGGCCTTTCCCCTGCCATCTCCATCGACCAGAAAACCACCTCAAAAAACCCCCGTTCCACGGTTGGCACCGTGACTGAGATCTATGACTATTTGCGTTTGCTTTGGGCCCGGGTGGGTACGCCCCACTGCCCCGTCTGCGGCAAGGAGATCATGCAGCAGACCATTGACCAGATCATCGATCAGGTGCTTGCCCTGCCCGAGGCGACCCGAATTCAGGTCATGGCTCCCGTGATCCGGGGCAAAAAGGGTGAGCATGCCAAGATTTTCGAGGACGCACGCAAATCGGGTTATGTGCGTGTGCGTGTGGACGGTTCGCTATATGAGCTGACCGAAGAGATCCAACTGGACAAAAACAAAAAGCACCACATTGAAATTGTGGTGGATCGACTGGTCATCCGTGAGGATATCCACCGCCGTTTGACCGACAGCGTGGAGACCGCCTCCGCTCTGGCCGGCGGTCTTGTGGTCATCAACATCGTGGGCGAGGATCAGGACATTCTGTTTTCTCAGAACTACGCCTGCGAAGATTGCGGTATCTCCATCGAGGAACTGACCCCTCGTATGTTCTCCTTCAACAATCCCTTTGGCGCCTGCCCCACCTGCAGCGGTCTGGGCAGCCAGCTCAAGGTTGACCCTGATCTGATCATTCCCAACAAGAACCTGTCCCTGTTGGAAGGCGCTATCACCGCCAGCGGCTGGAGCAACATCAAGGGCGACGGCATCTCCCGGATGTACTTTGATGCGCTGGCAAAAAAGTATCAGTTTAAGCTGTCCACTCCCGTCAAGGATCTGTCGGACGACGTGATGGACGTTATTCTGTACGGCACCAAGGGTGAAAAGCTCAAGCTGACCTATGAGCGTGCCAACGGACAGGGTACGCTGATGCAGCCCTTTGAGGGCATTGCCAGCAACATTGAGCGACGCTACCGCGAGACCCAGAGCGACGGTTCTCGCCGGGAGCTGGAGGAATGTATGAGCGAGCACCCCTGTCCCGACTGCGGCGGCCGCAGACTGCGTCCGGAATCGCTGGCCGTTACGGTGGGTGGTTTGAACATCGACGAATTCTGTCAAAAGTCGGTGGTCGATGCCCTTGCTTTTATCGATACACTGCAGTTTTCCGAGCAAAAGCAAATGATCTCCGAGCGCATTTTGAAGGAAATCAAGTCCCGACTCGGCTTCCTGCAAAGCGTTGGTCTGCAGTATCTGACCCTGTCCCGGGCGGCCGCATCCCTGTCCAGTGGCGAGAGCCAGCGCATCCGTCTGGCCACCCAGATCGGCTCTTCTCTGATGGGGGTGCTTTATATTCTGGACGAGCCCTCCATCGGTCTGCATCAACGGGACAACGACAAGCTGCTGGCCACCTTGAAGCAGCTGCGTGACCTGGGCAACACCCTGCTGGTGGTGGAGCATGACGAGGACACCATGCGCGCGGCCGACTGCATCGTAGACATCGGCCCCGGCGCCGGTGTTCACGGCGGAACCGTCATTGCCTGCGGTACGGCCGATGAGATCATGAACACTCCTGGCTCCATCACCGGCGATTACCTGTCCGGCCGCAAAAAGATCCCGGTGCCCACCCATCGCAGAACAGGCAACGGAAAATATCTCACGGTGCGCGGCGCTGCCGAAAACAACCTGCGTCATGTGGATGTGTCTATCCCTCTGGGTACCTTTACCTGCGTCACCGGCGTATCCGGCTCGGGTAAGTCCAGTCTGGTCAACGAGATCCTGTACAAAAAACTGGCCGGTGACCTCAATCACGCCAAGTGTCGTGCCGGTAAGTTTGCTGCCATCGAAGGCGTGGAATATCTGGACAAGGTCATTGCCATCGACCAGTCCCCCATCGGCCGCACACCCCGGTCCAATCCGGCCACCTATACCGGCCTGTTCAACGATATTCGGGAACTGTTTGCCGCCACCCAGGACGCCAAGGCCCGTGGATACGGCCCCGGCCGCTTTTCCTTCAATGTGCGCGGTGGACGGTGCGAAGCCTGTCAAGGTGACGGACTTTTGAAAATCGAAATGCACTTTCTGCCCGATATCTACGTTCCCTGCGAAGTTTGCAAGGGCAAGCGTTACAACCGGGAAACGCTGGAAGTCAAGTACAAAGGAAAAAACATCTACGAAGTGCTGGACATGACGGTGGAAGAGGCACTTCCCTTCTTTGAGAATCTGCCCAAGCTGTACAACAAGCTGTCCACCCTGCGCGATGTGGGGTTGAGCTATGTTAAGCTGGGTCAGCCCTCCACCGAGCTTTCCGGCGGTGAGGCACAGCGTGTCAAGCTGGCCACCGAGCTTTCCAAGCGCTCCACCGGCTCCACCATCTATATTTTGGACGAGCCCACCACCGGACTGCACACCGCCGATGTGCATCAGCTCGTGGATGTTCTGCAGCAGTTTGTCGACAACGGCAACACCGTTGTGGTCATTGAACACAATCTGGACGTCATCAAAACGGCCGACCATATCATCGACCTGGGCCCCGAAGGCGGCGACGGCGGCGGATTGGTCGTGGTGGCCGGCACACCGGAGGAAGTGGCCGCCTGCCCCGACAGCCATACCGGCTATTACTTGAAGAAAATGCTGTAAAAAGGAACGGTGTTCGGAAGAGAACTTCCAAACACCGTTCTTTTTTCTTTTTACAGCGCACGCAGATGAGCCAAGAAGTCATCCACATCCTGCTCTTTGGTTGCAAAGGATGTGACAAGCCGAATTACTGTACAGTTGTTATCACCCTTACACCAAACTTCATGCTTGCACAGATTTTCAATGGCAGGCATCAGCCGATTGGGGATGATGGGGAAAATCTGATTGGTGGGGCTGTCAATGAAAAATTCAAATCCCATTTCCTGCAGGCCGTTCTTCAGCTTGGCCGCCATAGCGTTGGCCCAGCGGGCATTTTCCCAGTAAAGGTCATCCTGCAGCAGCGCTTCAAACTGGACACCCAGCAAATAGCCCTTGGCCAGCACAGCACCTTTTTGCTTCATGACACGGAAAAAATGCGGCTGCAGTTCCGAATTGACCAGCACCATGGCCTCCCCCATCAGCGCACCGTTTTTTGTGCCGCCGATGTAAAAGGCGTCGCACAGGCGCGCCAGATCGGGCAGCGTCAGATCAGCGCCCGGTGCAGTCAATCCGGTGCCCAGACGGGCGCCGTCCAAAAACAGGTACAATCCGTGCTTGCGGCAACAGGCCGACAGGGCTTCCAGCTCGGCCTTGGAGTAGATCGTGCCCACCTCGGTAGACTGGGAAATGTACACCACTTTGGGCAGTACCATGGCGGTGTCGGCACTCAACTCCACCCAACGCTCCACATCGACAGGATACACCTTGCCGTCAGCGCTGGGACAGGGCAGAATTTTGTGGCCGGTCCCCTCCACCGCACCGCCTTCGTGGACATTGATGTGGCCGGTATCGGCGGCAATGACCGCCTCATGGGCGCGCAGTATGGCGGCAAGGGTTGTAAAGTTGGCGCTGGTGCCGCCGATGAAAAAGTGAACTGCCGCCCCCGGGCAAGCGCATTGCGTACGGATCATGTCTGCGGCACGCTCACAATAGGGGTCTGCACCATAACCCACATTCCCCTCCAGATTGATGTTGGAAATGGCCTGCAAAACCTTGGGGTGTGCCCCTTCGGAATAATCGTTTTTGAAATTGTACATTGCTTTGCTCCTTATAGAAAACGGGCGGCCGGGAAGCCGCCCGTTTCATTGGTTATTTCTTGAAGCCGTCTTTTAGGCTGACTGCACGGTTGAACACCAAGTGATCTGCCTTGGAATCCTTGTTGTCCACACAGAAGTATCCTTGACGAAGGAACTGGAAGGCTGCCGGGGCCGCAACACCGGCCAGGCTTGCTTCGACCTTGGAATGCTCCAGAATCTCAAGGGAATTGGGATTCAGGCAGTCCAGGAAGTTCTTGTCGCCGGCATCGGGGGCTTCATCGGCAAACAGATTGTCGTACAGGCGAACCTCGGCATCCAGCGCAGTGGCCGCGTCCACCCAATGGATGGTCGCGCCCTTGACCTTGCGGCCGTCGGCAGGATCGCCGCCCCGGCTTTCGGGGTCATACTCGCACAGGATCTCGGTCACGTTACCCTGCTCGTCCTTGACGCAGCCGGTACACTTGACCAGATAAGCGCCCTTCAAGCGGCACTCGGGGCCGTCGGGATACAGGCGCCTGTACTTGGGGATGGGAGTTTCCAGGAAGTCCTCTGCCTCCACATACAACAAGTCGGAGGCCAAGCGGTCTTAGGAAGACAATTGATAGATTCAACTCCTTGGCTCACAGACCGACATGGCTACGATCCGACTTTAAGCGCCCTTCAAGCGGCACTCGGGGCCGTCGGGATACAGGCGCTTGTACTTGGGGATGGGAGTTTCCAGGAAGTCCTCTGCCTCCACATACAACGTGCGGGAGAAGGTAACTTCCCGGGTGCCGTCCTCGGGACGATTGGGGTTGTTCTCCACCGTAACCGTCTCGCTCTGTCCCTCGGGGTAGTTGGTAATGGTCAGCTTCACAGGGCGCAGAACCGCCATGACACGCTGAGCGCTCTCATTCAGATCCTCACGCAGGCAGTGCTCCAGGAAGGAATACTCCACGGTAGAGGTGTTCTTGGCCACACCGATGCGCTCGGTGAAGTTACGGATGGAGGCCGGAGTATAGCCACGGCGGCGCAGGCCGCACAGGGTGGGCATACGGGGATCGTCCCAGCCCGACACACGCCCCTCCTCCACCAGCTGGCGCAGCTTGCGCTTGGACATAACGGTGTAGTTGATGTTCAGACGGGCAAACTCGATCTGACGGGGCTTGGATGGCACGTCGGTATTCTCAATGACCCAGTTGTACAAGGGGCGATGATCCTCATACTCCAGCGAACAGAGCGAATGAGTAATGTGCTCCAGGGCATCCTGAATGGGATGGGCAAAATCGTACATGGGGAAAATACACCACTTGGTGCCTTGACGATGGTGCTCAATGTAGCGGATGCGGTAGATGACCGGGTCACGCATGTTGAAGTTGCCGCTGGCCAGATCGATCTTGGCACGCAGGGTTTTGGAGCCTTCGGGGAATTCGCCGTTTCGCATGCGCTCAAACAGATCCAGCGATTCCTCAATGGGTCGGTCACGCCAGGGTGAGGTTGCCGGCGTACCCACATCACCGCGATGGGCCTTGAATTCCTCGGGCGACAGCTCACAGACATAGGCCAGACCCTTTTTGATCAGGCCGACCGCCAGTTCATAGGTCTTCTCAAAGTAGTCCGACCCGTAAAACATCCGGTTATCCCAGTCAAAGCCCAGCCAATGGATGTCCTCTTGAATGGCATCCACAAACTCGGTATCTTCCTTGGCGGGATTGGTGTCATCAAATCGCAGATTGCACAAACCGCCGTACTTTTCGGCCGTACCAAAATCGATGCAAAGCGCCTTACAATGGCCAATATGCAGATAGCCGTTGGGCTCGGGGGGGAAACGGGTATGAACCTGCATCCCTTCGCAGCGACCGCCCTGGGCCATATCCTCGTCAATGAAATCGTGTATAAAATTCTGGCTGATGGTTTCCTCTGCCATGGGGAACACTCCTTAACCTTACAAAACTCAAACAAAGTCAAACTTGCGA
>JAZSCJ010000117.1:0-34906 GCA_045602885.1 Oscillospiraceae bacterium | reverse complement strand
CGTGAGCACGCCATCTGCTGGAAGCTGGCCCAAAGCCCCAAGGTCACCGAGCTGTATTGTGCCCCCGGCAACGGCGGCATTGCCGAAGTGGCCCAATGTGTTGACATTAAGGCCACCGATTTGGACAGCATGGTCAACTGGGCGCTGGAAAACAAGGTCGACTTTGTGGTGGTAGCGCCCGATGATCCCCTGGCACTGGGTATGGTGGACGCCATGGAAGCCAACGGCATCCCGGCCTCCGGCCCCCGCGCCAACGCCGCCATCATTGAGGCCTCCAAGGCCTTCTCCAAATCGCTCATGAAAAAGTACTCCATCCCCACCGCCCGGTATGAAACCTTTACCGAGTTGGATGCCGCTCTTTCCTACATCGACGCCCAGGGTGCCCCCATCGTGGTCAAGGCAGACGGTCTTGCGCTGGGCAAGGGTGTGGTGGTAGCCCAGAGCGTGGACGAGGCCAAGCAGGCCGTGCGTGAAATGATGGAGGATGGAAAGTTCGGCTCTTCCGGCTCTACCGTGGTCATCGAGGAGTGCATGACCGGCCCCGAGGTCACTGTGCTGGCCTTTTGCGATGGCGAGCATCTGGTGTGCATGAAATCCAGCCAGGATCACAAGCGCGCCTACGACGGCAACCAGGGCCCCAACACCGGCGGCATGGGCGCCATTTCTCCCTCCCCGTACTACAACGAGGAAACTGCTCAAATCTGCATGGACCAGATTTTCCTGCCCACCGTGGCCGCATTGAAGGCAGAAGGCCGCCCCTTCCAGGGTGTTATCTACTTCGGTCTGATGCTGACCCCCAACGGCCCCCGTGTGATCGAATACAATGCCCGTTTTGGCGACCCCGAGTGCCAGGCCGTGCTGTCCCTGCTGGAAAGCGATCTGCTGGACATCATGTTGGCCTGCCGCAACGGCAATCTGGATCAGGTGGACATCTGTTGGAGCGACAACGCCTCCTGCTGTCTGGTGCTGGCCTCGGGCGGCTACCCCAACGCCTATGAGAAGGGCTATCCCATCTCGGGCATTGACCAGGCCAACCAGACCGCTGTGGTTTTCCACGCCGGCACCAAGAAGAATGAGGACGGCACCATTGTCACCAACGGCGGCCGTGTACTGGGTGTCACCGCCACCGGCGCCGATCTGGAAGCAGCCCTGCAGGGCGCTTACGCTTCGGCCGCCCACATCAGCTGGACCGATATGCACTTCCGCCGGGATATCGGCCGGGTGTGATCCGATCCCCCTTATATCACATAAAAAACAGCTCCTGCCATAAGGCAGGAGCTGTTTTTTACATTTGCAGTATGTAATTAACCCTGAGAAATTGCGCCGACGGGGCAGGAACCCTCGCAGGAGCCACACTCGATGCAGGTGGCTGCATCAATCACATAATGCTCGTCGCCCTGAGAAATGGCGCCAACGGGGCAGTTAGCCTCGCAGGAACCGCAGCTCAGGCAATCGCTACCGATCACATAGGCCATTGGTAACACCTCCTCGTTTGATAGTGTCATTCTATCAACCTTTTTCTCAAATTGCAATCCTAAAATTGTGGCAAACTGGGTATATTTCTACTACCGGCACAAAAAACAACCAAAAAACCAGATCGGAGTGATCCTGTATGAAGCAAACCCGGCACGCTGCGGCAAGCATGGGAAGTTTGACGCCGCAGCTGGAAGCGGCGGCACGCACAACCGCTCACCCCATGCGTGGGCGACCCACCAAGCAGGCAACTCAACCACAAAAAGGTGGAACGCAGCATGAGTAACAATCCATTTACACAACAGGCACAGGCCGCGCTGCGCCGGGCACAAGCGGTCTCGGCGCAGTTGGGGCATGGTTATGTGGGCAGCGAGCATTTGTTGCTGGGTCTGTTGGGCGAAGGGCAGAGCGTTGCCGCCAAGGTGCTGCATCGGGCCGGACTGGAACAGGAGGCCGTGCGCGCGTCCGTCGCCAAGCTGGTGGGTGTGGGTGCACCCGGAAGCCCTCCTTCACAAGGTCTGACCCCCCGATGCAAGCGCATCATCGAACTGGCCATGGCCGAGGCTAATCGGTTGGGACACCGCTATGTGGGAACCGAGCATTTGCTGTTAGGCCTGCTTCGGGACGGCGAAGGGGTAGCGGCCCGTATTCTTGCCGTGCACAGCATTGACTTAAAGCGGCTTTACAGCGATATGTCGGGCGCGCTGGGCGGCAGCGGCGGTGATTCGGCCTTCACCCCCAAAAGCCGACCCAAGCCGGAACGGGAGTACGGCGTGGACAGCAAACTATTGGAGCAGTTCTCCCACAATCTGACCCGAATGGCCTACAACGGTACGCTGGATCCGGTCATTGGCCGCAGCGCCGAGGTAGACCGTGTCATTCAAATCCTGTCCCGGCGCACCAAAAACAACCCGGCTCTCATTGGCGAGCCGGGCGTGGGCAAAACCGCCGTGGCCGAGGCGCTGGCCCAGCGCATGGCCGCCGGGGCGGTTCCCGATGAGCTGCGCAACAAGCGCCTGCTGGCGCTGGAAATGTCCAATTTGGTGGCCGGAACAAAATACCGGGGCGAGTTTGAAGAGCGGGTCAAAAACATTCTCAGCGAGGTACGCCGGGCCGGTGACGTGATCCTTTTCATTGACGAGCTGCACACCATCGTGGGTGCCGGTTCGGCCGAAGGAGCCATCGATGCCGCCAACATTCTCAAGCCGGCGCTGGGTCGGGGCGAGATCCAGGTAGTGGGTGCGACCACGCTGGAGGAATACCGCCGACACATCGAAAAGGACGCCGCGCTGGAACGGCGCTTTCAGCCGGTCACGGTGGCCGAACCCGACCCGGACACCGCCCTGGCCATTCTGAAAGGACTGCGCAGGCGCTATGAGGAGCACCACAAGCTGACACTGTCCGATGAAGCGCTGCAGGCCGCCGTCACGCTGTCCCGACGGTATATCCACGACCGCTGTCTGCCCGACAAAGCCATTGATCTGATCGACGAGGCAGCCTCCCGGGTACGCATGGGGCACTTGGCATCGCCCCCCGACCTGCGCACGCTGGAGGAAAAAGTCGAACAGACCCGGCTGGAAAAAGAAAAATCCATTCGTGCGCAGGACTTTGAACGAGCCGCCATGCTGCGGGATGCCGAGACCGATTTCCGCCGGGAACTGGACGCGCAGCGGGCCAAGTGGCGCAGCGACCAACCCACCGGCGAGGTACCGGCCGAGGACGTGGCCGCCGTGGTCTCCGGCTGGACCGGCGTGCCGGTCACGTCACTGACCCAGTCAGAAAGCCGCCAGCTGTTGTCTTTGGATCAGCAGCTGCAACAGCGTGTGGTGGGTCAACCGGACGCCGTCAGCGCCATCGCCCGGGCAGTGCGACGGGGTCGAGTGGGTCTGAAAGAAGAATCCCGGCCCATTGGCACCTTCCTGTTTCTCGGCCCCACCGGCGTTGGCAAGACCGAGCTTTGCAAAGCGTTGGCTCACGCCCTGTTTGGCAGTCAGGAAGCTTTGCTACGGTTTGATATGTCGGAATATATGGAAGCTCATTCGGTGGCTCGACTGGTGGGTTCACCCCCCGGCTATGTGGGCCATGAAGAGGGCGGTCAGCTGACCGAACAGGTGCGGCGACACCCCTATTCGGTGGTTTTGTTTGACGAGATCGAAAAGGCTCACGCCGATCTGTGGAGCATCCTGCTGCAGATCATGGAGGACGGCGTGCTGACCGACAGCCACGGGCGCAAGGTTGATTTCAGTAATACCGTGGTGGTGCTGACCTCCAATGTGGGGGCATCCCGTATCACCGGCAAGGGCGGTCGCTTGGGTTTTTCCCCGGAAAGTCAAGGCGAAACCTGCAGCCCCCAGCAGCTCAAATCGCTGGTCATGGACGAGGTCAAACGGGTCTTTCGGCCCGAATTTCTCAACCGTCTGGACGAGATCATTGTCTTTCGCCAGTTGGAGCGGCCGCAGATCGCACAAATCGCCCGGCGTATGTTGGATGAGGCGGCGGCACGACTGAGCCGACTGGGAGGAACGTTGGAGGTGTCTGACGCGGCGGTGGATGCCCTGGCTCACGTCGGCTTTGACCCAATCTACGGCGCGCGTCCCCTGCGCCGGGCAGTGCGTACCCGGATCGAAGATCCACTGGCCGAGCTGCTGCTGCAAGGGGCGCTGACCCAAGGCGACACCGCCCGGGTGGATTGCATCGACGGCGAGATTTCCGTCACCGTCAAAGAAAAGCAAGAGGAAAATGTGACCCCTTAAGGCCACGGGAGCCGATTCATCCTTTTTGCGGATTTTCCTGCGCAGGATAGCATTGCGGTGTTCCGTCCTGCGCAAAGAAAAAGAGCAAATGCCCCTGCTCCAGCCGTGCAAAGCAAAACAGGGGCGGCAGGGGAAACGGCTTGTACGGGTCGAAGGGAAAGCGAAGACACAGCCCGGTATCGACCCGGCGCACGGTATGGGGCGGAAGATTTTGCGCCATACGGCACAGCACGGCATCCTGCCAGTTTAGCTGCGACTTTGCAAAACAGCAGACCATCTCCTCCTCCACGGCGCAAATCGGCCAGGTTCCACCTCGGCGCAGACTGTCAATGGACAGACTGCGCCGCAGCCCAAGCTGACCCCCTTCCGGCGCCAGCGTGCCCAAAAGACAGCGCCCCCCCTGCCCCACCAGCCAGGCCTTGTAAAGCCCCTGCCCATCGTCTGTTCGGCGCACCTCAATGACTGCCCGGGGTCCCTGCTCGGTGACCTTCCATTCCATGCACCCACCCCCAAACAAGAAAAACCTCCGTACAGCGTATGTGTACGGAGGTTTTGACATGTAATATTCTTATTTGCCGTCGCCGAATTCGGTGAAGAAGCGATCGTGGATGGCTTGAACGGCACGGTCGGCATCGTCGATGTCCACCAGAACCGAAACCTTAATCTCGCTGGTGGAGATCATGTTGATGTTGATGCTGGCGCTGTACAGAGCCTCAAACATCAATGCGGCAACACCGGGGTTGTTGATCATGCCGGCGCCCACGATGGAGACCTTGGCCACCTGATCGTTGACATCGATGTGGTCAAACTGGATGGAATCCTTGTGTGCCTCCAGCACCTCTTTGGCAGCGTTCATATCGGCCTTGCTGACCGTGAAGGAGATATCCTTGGTATCATTGCGGCCGATGGACTGCAGGATGATGTCTACGTTGATTCCTTCCTTGGCCAGCAAAGAGAAGATCTTAAATGCAATACCGGGCTGGTGAGACAGGCCCACCAGGGCCAGACGAGCCACATTCTTATCCTTTGCAACACCACTGACATGGGTTTTTTCCATAGTTTTGACGACCTCCTTGACTTTTGTGCCGGGATTTCCCGAGAAACTGGAGATAACCTCCATATTAACATTGTAACGCTTTGCCATTTCCACCGAACGATTATGAAGCACCTGCGCACCCAGCGAGGCCAGCTCCAGCATTTCGTCGAAGGTGATCTCATCCAGCTTTCTGGCACCCTTGACGTGCCGGGGATCGGCCGTGTAAACGCCGTCCACATCGGTGTAGATCTGGCACAGATCGGCGTGGAGACTGGCGGCCAGCGCCACGGCCGAGGTGTCCGAACCGCCGCGGCCCAGGGTGGTAATGTCATCGTACTTATTGATACCCTGGAAGCCGGTAACGATGACGATGGAGTTTTTATCCAGCTCGTTTTGAATCCGCTCGGCCTGAACACGCTTGATACGTGCGTTGCTGTAAGCGGAATTGGTGCGCACACCGGCCTGCCAACCGGTCAGCGAAACAACGGGATAGCCCATTCCTTCGATGGCCATGGCGCACAGGGAGCAGGAGATCTGCTCGCCGGTGGAAAGCAACATATCCATTTCCCGTTTGGATGCCTTGGGATTGATCTCCTCCGCCTTGGCGATCAGGTCATCGGTGGTGTCGCCCTGGGCCGAAAGCACCGCCACGACCTTGTTCCCCTTGCGATAGGTTTCCGTGATGATACGGGCGACATTGCGGATCTTATCTGCATCCGCAACCGAACTGCCGCCGAATTTTTGAACAATGAGTGCCATTGTATGATACCCCCTAATTTTTTCAGGGCACAGAGTTTCCTTCTGCTGCCTTACATCTTATGTCTGCGCAACGGTTTCGGTCAATTCAGAACCCGCAAAGCAGACAACACTTCCAGCCCGGCCAGCTTTTCATCCAGCTGAGCACGGGTCATTTCGCCGGTCAAAAAGGCGATCTCACCCTCGGCACTGCCACGGCGGGCCAGGAAGTTCACCTCACCCAGCGTAGCACGAACCTGCTCAACCGTACCGTTGGCACGGACATACCAGCCCGACTTGAGACCATCGGGCGGCGTGCAAACATGATCACCGCCGGCGGCCCAGTCCAGATACTTCTTGGTGTGGATGTGCTTGGCCGCGTCGATCACGTCGGCCACCACAGCAGAAGCGGTGGGCAGCTTACCGGCGCCACGGCCGTAGAACATGGCATCGCCAATGGCATCGCCCCGGACGGTAATGGCATTGAACACGTCTTCCACGCCGGCCAGCGGATCGCTCTGATCCACCAGATGGGGCGCCACATAAGCGGTGACGGTATCGTCAGCGTTTCGGATGGCGCGACCCAGCAGTTTGATCTTCTTTCCGGCTGTGTCGGCATAATCCACATCGGCCAGAGTGATGTTGGTGATACCCTCGGTCGGAACCTGCTCGGGATAGACATGGCGGCCAAAGGCGATGGCCGACAGAATGCAGATCTTGCGGCAGGCATCGTGGCCTTCGATGTCAGCGGCAGGATTGCGCTCAGCATAGCCGTTGTCCTGTGCCTCCTTCAAAGCGGCTTCAAAGGGCAGACCGGCACGGATCATACGGGTCAGAATATAGTTGGTCGTTCCGTTGAGAATGCCGTAGACCTCCAGAATCTCGTTAGCGGCCAGGCACTGGTTCAAGGGACGGATGATGGGAATGCCGCCGCCCACGCTGGCCTCAAACAGATAGCTGACCTTCTTTTCCTTGGCGATTTGCAGCAGGTCATAGCCGCAGGTGGCCACCAGCTCCTTGTTGGATGTCACCACGCTCTTGCCGGCCTTGAGGGCGCGCTCGGTAAACTCCCGGGCGATGGTGGCGCCACCGATGGTTTCGACCACGATGTCCACCTCGGGGTCGTTTTCGATCTGGGCAAAGTCCTTGACGAATTTATCGGCAAAGGGACTGTCGGGGAAATCCCGCACATCCAGAATGTACTTCAAATTGATCAGGTCGTTGGTTCTGCGGGCAATGGAATCGCTGTTTTTGGTCAAGACCTCGGCCACACCGGAGCCCACAACGCCAAACCCCAAAACTGCTACGTTTACCATAGTATGAATCACCTCTTACAAGTTATCAGCCTGCCAGGATCTGGCAACGAATCACGCCGGGCACAGCCGCCGCACGGGCCAGCAATTCTTCCAGCGACAACCGAAGCCCGGAGGTTTCGGCCGCAATGGTGGCCACGGCACAGCCGTTGACGGGAAGGCCCTGATTGATGGTAAGAATATTTCCCCCGGTTTCAGCAAAACTATTGAGAAGCTGTGACAGCACGCCCGGCTCGTCCCGGAGGGAAAACTGAAAGGTAACGATCCGTCCGCTTTTCATGTCGTTGAAAGGCCGCACCGTATCCTTATACTTGTAAAACGCGCTGCGGCTGATGCCGACCATGGCCGTGGCCTGATTGACGGTGGAAACCTCGCCGGTTTCCAGCAACCCCTTGGCCTGAGCCACCTTCAGAAAGATTTCGGGCAACGCCTCCGCCTCAATAATAAAGTATTTCGGCGTCTTCCCCATGCTATGCACCTCCTCCCGAAATGTCCTTTTCAGAAAATCATATGTTCGTCACTGACAACCATTTTACCACAGTCATTCCGTTGCATCAACCCCCAAACGGGTGCGGATTGACACAATTTTCACCGTAGAAAGAAAGATTTTCTTGTTGATTAATGCTATTTCGCCAAAGGAGGGTGGGGTCATGCCACAGTTTCACCTGCGTTTTTTACTCTATCTGGTTTACGCCGCGCTGGCGCTGGGCGCACTGGTCATATTTCTGCCCGGGGCGCTTCCCTTTCTGCTGGCGCTGGCGCTGGCCTTCCTTCTGGAATGGCCGGTGCGGCTGTTGACCGAGCGGCTGAATATGCCGCGCGGCTGGGCGGCCGGGCTGGTGGTAAGCATATTCACGCTGCTGCTTCTGGGCAGTCTTTGCCTACTGGTGCGGCGGTTGTGGTATGAACTGAATCTGCTAACCGGACATCTGCCTGCACTATGGGACTGGCTGCGCCCCCTGCAAAACCGGGGCGAAGCGCTGCTGTACCGTTTGAGTGTAGCTCTTTCCCCTGCCGCACGGCAAACGTTGGACGCCGCGCTGCATTCCGCGCTGGCACAGCTGCAGGCGTTTTTCTCCACACTGTCCGGCAAGTTACTTTCCTGGATGGCCGGCAGTCTGTCTGCGCTGCCCGTGCTCATATTGTTTCTGTTTACCTTTCTTTTGGCCACCTATTTCTTTTTGGCCGGCCGCCCGGGCTTGCTGGCCTGGGGCAAAACTCGGCTGCCCGAGCGATGGCTGCAACGATGGGAGTATGCCGCCACACAGCTCAAATGCGCCTGGGGCGGCTGGCTGCGCGCCCAAGGCATCTTGATGGGTGTGACCTTTTTTCTGTTGGCCGTTGGTTTCCTGCTGATGCGGGTGCAGGCTGCAATCTTACTAGCCGCCGGCGTGGCTTTGCTGGATGCCCTGCCACTGTTTGGTACCGGAACGGTATTGTTCCCCTGGGCTGTCGTGCTGGCCCTAAGCGGAAATCTTCGTCGGTGCATCGCTTTGCTGGCGCTGTATATCGTCACCTGGTTTCTGCGCAGTCTGCTGGAACCCAAGCTCATTGCAGACCGGGCCGGACTGCATCCCTTAGTCGCCCTGTTTGCCATGTACATGGGTTTTTCCCTGTTTGGCATTGTGGGAATGCTTTTGGCACCCTTGGTGGCTGTGGCACTTGGTCAATTCTTCCATCCTGAGCCGACCGATTGAACAGCGCACCCCCTCACCACAGCAATTGGTGAGGGGGCATGCAGTGTTCTGATTATCGCTTTCCGAATAATCCAACTTATTGCGGCCAGGTGCTGGGGGCCGATGGGTCAAAATTCGGATCGTTCGTGGGCCAGGTCGAAGGGTTCAGCGGATCAAATCCCTGGCTGCCCGGTTCTTCCCCACCCGGTCCCTGGGGTGGATTGGGTTTAGCGGACGGCCAGGTGTTGGGGGCCGACGGGTCAAAATTCGGATCGTTCGTGGGCCAGGTGGAAGGATTCAGCGGATCAAACTGCGACGGATCGTATTGTGCCTTGGTGTGAACCGTGCACACTCCGCCCTGTGTCATGGCCTCCAGCGTGCTCTTTAGGAAGGCATCATCCCGGGCCACCACGCTCTCCTGCACACGCAGACGCGGATAGTCCAGAAGAGCCACGGTATTCACGCGCTCACTGGGGCAGAACTCGGTGGCCGCATAGTATGCGCCGGTGGGCTCGCCATCGGCATTCAGAATGGGTGCGTCCAAACAAATCTGCTGGGGCACATGGACGGTACAGTAGTCGGTGGGCTGATCGCCCTGGATGAAGCTGCCGGTCGTGGTGCGGGGACCACGGGAATCCACCGCGCACCACTCGGTGGCGATCATGCCGCTGTCCAGACAATAGGTCTGGCTGATGCAGTTGTCCGGCTTGTGGAAGCCGGTATCACGCAGTCCGGAGTGAAGCGGCTGCATGACTTTGCGCCACATATCAACGGCAAGATAACCGCCGCTGGGGATGCGTTCCTGAATGTCATAGCCCACCCAGCAGGCCGCAGTGTAGTGGGGGGTATAACCCACAAACCACTTGTCGTTATTGGAGCTGGTGGTACCGGTCTTGCCGGCAATGGTCATACCGTCAAACTTGGCATTGTGACCGGTTCCGTTGGGACTGACAACATTTTGCAGCATGGTGTTCATATAATACACTGTGCTCTCTTTGAGCACCACCGAGCTGCTGGCTGTGGTTTCCAACAGGATGTTGCCTTCCACATCGGTTACCCGCAGATAGGTGCAGGGTTTGCGGTAAACGCCGTTGTTGGCAAAGGTGGCATAGGCCGCCGCCATCTCATAGGTGGATACACCGTCAGTCAGGCCGCCCAATGCCAAGGGCGCCAGATCGATGTCAGAGAAAACCTTTCCCTTGATCTCCCGGGCAGCCACCAGACTGGTGATACCGAAGCGCTCGGTCAAATACTGATAGGAAACATAGGGGGTGACCAGATCCTGCAGTACCTTGACCGCAATGGTGTTGACCGAATCCTCCAACGCCTCGTGAATGGTGGTTAGCCCCTTATAGTACTCATAGGAGTTGACCGGCCAGGCATCACCGTTGAGGTCGATGGGCGTGTCATCCAGGACGGTATTGGGGGTAATCGCGCCCAGCTCCAGCGCCGGGGCGTAGACCGCAAGGGGCTTGATGGAAGATCCGGGCGGACGGATGGTTTTGGTGGCACGGTTGAAGATACGGCTTTTTTCCTTTTCGCCGATGCCGCCGGCCATAGCGACCACATGGCCGGTGTCATTTTCAATGACGGTAATGGCCGACTGGATCTCCTGCCCCGTTCTGGATTTCAGCTGAAGTACGCTGCGGTCATTGTACACCCGGTCCACATGCTCCTGCACCTCGGGGTCAAAGCAGGTTTCAATGCGCAGACCGCCGTAGTAGATCATATTGGTGGCAATTTCTTTGGAAATGCCGTACTTATCCATCAAATCGTCAATGACGTCATTGATGACTTGATCTTCATACCAAGTGAACACTTCCTGCTCCCGGGAAGTGCCCGACTCACGCTTGAGGTTGAGCGGCTCGGCCTTCGCCGCGTCGCATTCCTCCTGCGTGATCATTTCCTGCTTTTTCATCTGGTCCAGACACAAATTGCGGCGATACAGGTTGTTTTCGGGGTGACGATAGGGGTTGTAAACCGAGGGGTTGTTGGTAATGGAGATCAGCGAAGCACATTCGGCCAGCGTCAGATCCTGTACTTCCTTGCCAAAATAGTTCAGCGACGCGGTGTACACACCGTTGCAGCTGTCACCCAGATAGATATAATTCAGATACCATTCCAGAATGTCATCCTTGGAATGCTGTTTTTCAAATTCCAGCGCGGTAAAAATCTCCAAAATCTTACGTTTGACCGTCACATCGTCATACCGGGTCATGTTCTTGATCAGCTGCTGAGTAATGGTGGAACCACCCTGAATGTCCTGTCCGGTAAACATATACACCACACCGGCCGCCGTACGCTTCCAGTCCACGCCGGGGTGAGAGCGGAAACGCTGGTCCTCGATGGCGATGGTGGCATTGATCAGGTTTTGGGGAATGTCCCGATACTCGATCCACACACGGTCTTCCGAACCGTGCAGCGTCAGCATCTCCACCTGTTCGCCGGTCTGTTTGTCGGTATAGTACATACTGGAGCTCTGGCTGACATCAAACAGGCTGCTGGATGCCAGAACCTGCTCGGTTTGGGGGATGATGACGCTTTGCACATACACCGCGGCAAAGCAAGCCATGATCGCGCAGGTACAAACGCCGATCAGCAGGATCGTTCCAATCACCTTGGCGACCAGAACGGCAATATCTTTCTGTTTCCGACGGCGCTTGTGCTTGCGCGGACGCGGCGCAGGCGCTGCGGTTCGATTTTGATTGCTTGCCATGAAAGCACCTCCGGTTCATGGGACAAGTTTTCTCATATAGTTAACTGTGTTATTATAACAGCACATCCCGTGTTTGTCCACCCCATACAGTCTATAGATTCCATTTTCTTCCTTTTGTGTTTGAATTTTGGCACGTCCCAGGGTTGCTTTTTTGGCATCGACAGGGTAAAATAAGAGTACTAAGAAAGGAAGTGTCGGCATGAGTGAGGAATTTGGCCCTGACTTTGTCACGGTTACCGATGACGAGGGCAACGAAATTGAGTTGGAGCATCTGGATACACTGGAGGTAAACGGCAGCACCTACATGGCCTTTTTCCCCGCCCAGTTTGCCGATGCGGAAGAAGAACCGGTAGACGACGAGGAGTACGGTCTGATTATTCTGAAGGTCATTCAGGAAAACGGCGAAGAGCTGTTGTCCACCGTGGATGACGATGACGAGCTGCAGCATGTCTACGAACAGTTCATGGAGATCCTGTTCAACGACGAAGACGAAGACTGATCGCTTCCCTGCTCGGTGCGTGATAGATTTTATTAAAACCCACATTTCTGAAACGGGACGCCCCCCCTCATGGCGTGGTTTGCAGGCCTCCCGACCCCTCTCGAAGGTGGTTGGATGTTGGAAGCAGTAAAGCGCTATGGAGGCGACCCACCTGCCATTCGTGCAGGTTTTTAATAGGTCTACACGGCCAGGGCGGGGGAGAGTAACCACCGCAATTTATCGGAGCTGCCCGGAAACGGGCGGCTCTCTTTTTCTTTGCGATTGCCCGGTTTAGCCCAACCGGGCGCAAAGCGTAAACATTCTGTGAAATCAATCGGTTCGGGCCATTTTTATCTTGCATGCCCCTTGCTTTTCTTGTATAATGTTCCGGAATGAAAACACACGAGAGGACTGAACCAATATGAGCGCATCCCACAAGAAAAAACTGCGTCAGCAGGCCGAGGCCCCTAAGGCCGCTTCCCGTGCACAGGAAGAGATGGCAAAAGAGGCTCAGCGCAAGCGCAATACCGTAGTCTACACTATCGTTGGTGTTGTTGTGGCCATTCTGGCCATTCTTCTGCTGATTTGGGACTCGGGCGTAATCCAGCGCAACAGCGCGGTCGCCACCATTGGCGGCGAAAAAGTCACCGCTCCCCAGGTTTCTTATTATTACTATCGCAACGATCTGGCCAATTTGGCCGGCACCTATTCCCAGTATGGTATGCCCACGCCTTACTCCTTCGATCAGGATCCCGCCGCTCAGGTCATCACCGAGCAGCATGTTACCGATTGGGCCCAATTGGGCTACACGCTGGATGCGTCCTATGTGGGCAAAACTTATCACGATTACTTCCTGGACAGCGCGCTGAACTCCCTGCGTGAGGAATGCGCCCTGCGTGCCGCCGCCGCTGAGGCCGGCTACACGCTGTCCGACAGCGACAAGGCCCAGGTGGATGCCGGTCTTGTTTCTCTGGACAGCGAAATCAGCACCTACCTGTCCTATGGCTATAATTTCAACCGCGATACCTTCCTTAAGCAGACCTATGGCAGCACCATGACCGAAAAGGCGTATATTGCCTGTTTGGAAAACGCTGTGTTGGCCGATGCCTACCGCGCCAATCATTTTGACGCGCTGGCCGACTACACCGCGGAAGAGCTGGATGCCTACTACCAGCAGAACACCAACGAATTGGACACCTTCCATTACTACTACCGCGCCTTCAACACCGCTGCCGAATCCACGGTGGACGCTAACGGCAACGCCGTAGCCCCCACCGAGGCGGAATCGGCCGCTGCGTTGGCCCAGGCGCAGGCTGATGCCGACGCCGCGCTGGCCCAGGTTCAGGGCGATCTGGCCGCCGTTGCCGAGGATGACAATTACACCGAGCAAAAGAACACTCCCAAGGTCGGTGAGTTCCACTACGACTGGCTGACCGATCCCGCTCGCAAGAGCGGCGACGCCACCGTGATCGACGCCGGTTACGACACTCTCTATCTGTTGGTCTTTGCCGATCGCTACCGCGACGATGCTCCCACCGCCGATGTGCGCCACATTCTGGTACAGGCCAAGAACCAGGACGATCCTGCCACCGAGGATATCGATGAGTCCACGTTGACGCCCCGCGAAGAGGCATTTGCGCAGGCCAAGGTCAAGGCGCAGGAGCTGCTGGATCAGTGGGCTGCCGGGGAAGCCACCGCCGAGTCCTTCGCCGCTCTGGCTCAGGAACATTCGGCCGATCCCGGCTCCAACACCAACGGCGGCCTGTATACCGGTGTTCAGCAGGGTCAGATGATCCCCAACTTCAACGACTGGCTGTTTGACGAAAGCCGTCAGGCAGGCGATACCGGTCTGGTTCAGAACACGCTGTCCTCTACCCAGGGCTGGCATGTGATGTACTACCAGGGCGCCAATGAGCCGGTCTGGACCAACGCCGCCCGTCAGGCACTTTGGGCAGAAACTGTGGCCTCCGAACTGGAGATCGTCCGCACCGCCAAGCTCGATTCCATTTTCTAATTGATCAAAACGCCCCTGCGGCTTCGCAGGGGCGTTTTCCGACGGAGGAACTTACCATGAAGGAACAATTCCTGCGCACCGAGATGCTGCTGGGGCCCGAGGCCATGCAAACCCTTTCCCGGGCGCATGTGGCCGTATTCGGACTGGGCGGCGTGGGCAGCTGGTGTGCCGAGGCACTGGCCCGCTGCGGCATCGGCAAGCTGACATTGGTAGACCATGACACGGTCAGTCCCACCAACATCAACCGTCAACTTCAGGCTGTCCACTCGACGGTGGGCCAGCCCAAGGCCGAGGCCATGGCGGCACGTCTGCGTGACATCCATCCCGAAGCAACCTTTCTCGCCCGCCCGACTCGTTACAGTGCCGAGCAGCGCGAGGACTTTTTCCCGTGTGACTACGACTATGTGGTGGATGCCATCGATCTGGTTTCCTGCAAACTGGATCTGATCGAAACGGCCATCCGGCAGGGCATCCCCATCGTGTCCGCACTGGGCACCGGAAATAAACTGGATGCCTCCCAGTTTGAACTGACCGACATTTCCAAAACCTCCGGCTGTCCTTTGGCCCGCATCGTGCGCAAGGAACTGCGCAACCGAGGCATCCACCATCTGAAGGTAGTCTTTTCCGCTGAACTACCTGCCCAAACCGAGCAATCGGAAGCGCCGCCCCCCGGCCGGCGCTCAGTGCCGGCCAGCGCACCCTGGGTACCCCCTGTGGCCGGCTTTTTGCTGGCCCAGGCCGTCATTCTGGATCTGATCGGCCGGTAACATACAAACAAACGGTGGTATTCCATCCAAGTTTTAGGATGGAATACCACCGTTTTGGTTTATTTTCTTCGGTTTCCGCGGTAGATGCGGTAGCTTCCGCCACCGGAAGACCGATAGCCGTACTGCCGACGACTTGTCCGGCGCACCACACGGCGCACGATCAAAATCAGTACCACAAGCAGCACCAATGCGATCGCCAGCACCGTCCATGTGATCCAGTTGGCGTTTTTCAGCAGCGCCACGGGATTGAGCGTACGCTCCACAATCTTGCGTCCTTCCGGCTGGGCATATTTGACCGGGATCTCATCCAACGCATCCAGATAGGACGCCAGCGCATACCACTCTTTGACCTCACCGCCGCTTTGGTTTTTGACGATGCAGGCTTCAAAATCAGAAACGGGATTGCCCTGGGCATCCTTGGGAACGACACTGAGCAGACCAACGGACTTTTCCTTGACCGTGCCCAGCATCTGGGCACAGTACAGTCCGGTGACCACCCGGTACAATCGATCCTCTTCCAGCGCAACCACCGTGCCGTCCTGCCCCATCTGGCCGCACTCTACCACCCGGTTGAAGATCATCCGGTAGGGGTTGGCCGTCCAGCTCATACCGCTGCCATACAACTGCGCCTCGGGCATGATCGCGCTGACCGAGGCATCCACTTCAAAGACATCTTTCAGCTCTTTCCCGGTCAGATAAACCGATACCAGCGGGTAACCCGGTGTGCCATCGGCGCCCGAACCAAGAGAGGATACGTTAAAGGCGTCGTATACGGTAATCGGCCCCTGCGGGAAAGAATCGCGTACCACGCCGCGGGCCGTGACGGCGAAATCCACCGGGATGGCGTTTTCCCCTTCGGCCTGCCGCACTGCATAAACATAGCTGTCTGTGATCAGATTGCCCAACGTGTCTTCCTCTAATTGCAGACCAAACCGGGAAAAGGGCGTAAACTCCACCGAATTGCTCGCCAGCACCCGATCAAAGGCGTAGCCAAACTGACGCAGATACTCCTGCTCCACCGTGTTTTGATACTGTTTGGCCAGCACGGCAAGCTGCGGATCGCCATCTACCGTTTCATCCAGCGCCACCAGTCGGTAATCCTTCAGCGACACCACGCCGTTTGATTTACCAAGGGTTACAACGCCCAGATTTTTCGTATACTCGCCGCAGGACACGATCCAGGTGTTCTTGACCCGGATTGGCTGGGCCAGCTCGGTATGGGTGTGGCCGGAAATGATCACATCGATCCCATCCACCGACCGGGCCAGCTCGTAATCCTCCCCTTTTCCGTCCACCGTACCCGTATGGGACAGACAGAGGATGAAATCGGGATTCTCCTGCTCTTTCAAATGGGTCACGGTGCGCCGGGCGGCCGCCACAATGGGCTCAAACTCCATGCCCGACATGGGGGCACACTCGTCGGCATTTTCCCCCATCAGACCGAACACGGCAATGCGCAGGCCTTCCCGTTCCAAAATCGTATAGTCACAAATGCCGTAATTGTCCCACGCCTGCCGGGAGGTAAGATCCTGCGCAGGCGGTTTGTAGTTGCTCAAAACGATCTGGGGCAGCACATCTCCGCTGGCCACGGCGCAGCGGAGCATTTCCGCCAGACCGGCAGCGCGAAAATCAAACTCATGATTGCCCAGCGTGGTCACATCGTAACCCATCGCGCCCATCAAACGTAATTCCGGCGCCGCCGTTGTGTATACCGTCTGGTAGAGCGTTCCCATGGAAAAGTCGCCGCCGTCCACCGTGACGACCGGGTACACCGCCGCGTTGCGCTCACGCTCCAGCAGGGTCATCAGACGGGCAAAGCCACCGTACTCCCCCCCCGCTTCCGCCGGGGAGGGGATGACGTGGTCGTGCATATCATGGGTAAACAGAATGGTCAATCCACGCTCTGCCTCGCTGGGCTGGGCCGCAACCGACAAGGGTGCGGTAAACAGGATGACCAGTGCGGCCAGCGCCGCCAAAATACCTCGCTTCATTTCGCTTCCTCCGACATTCGGGCAAGTTTTGTGCATACCGCAATGACGCCGAACAAGAACCAGAACAGGAACATATTACGGGGATAAAACCAGGTATACTCGGCAATGGATACCACCAGAATACCGCACATGGCTGAAATGGCCGCCGCCAGCGTGCGCTTGACACGGGGATCGGGCGCGCAGACAACCGCCTTGATGCCGCGCTTGAGCTGTCCGAAGATCAACGCCAGATAGGCCAGCAGGCCGAACAATCCGACCTCTACCCACATCTGCAGGTAGTTGTTGTGGGTGTGGATGGGGTAGTTGCCGTCCAGCATGGGCGGATAGCCCTTAAAGGCCAGACGCATGGCGTCATTGCCCAGACCCACACCGCGCAAGCCGTAATCGCGCAGCAGATCGTCGGAAACCTGATAGATATAAAAGCGATACTGGGTCGAGCTGTCCTTCATGTTGCCAATGGTCAGAATGCGATTATAAATACTCTCGGGCAGGAAGGGCAGTGCCGCAAGTCCGATGACGAGCAGTACCGGAACCAATCGCCAGTTTTGGATGGCAAAAAAGAGCACCACCGCGCCGGTCAGTCCAATCCAGCCGGAGCGGGAATAAGTCGCGCCAATGGAGATGACCGACAAGGCCAATACCACCAGAGTCAAGCCCCGGCCGCGCACGCTTCGTGTGTTAAGCAGCAGTGCCAGCATCAAGGGGATCAGCATAACCAAAATCTCAGCAAAGTTGTTGGGGTTATCGTACAGCGAGAACACCCGGCCCGGCATACCGGCATTGACCGTCATGTCCTGCAGCGTCTCCACCACTTCCACGCCGACATAGCTTTGATAGCAGCCATACGCCGCCGCCACCAGCAATCCGGCGGCCACCAGCCCCAGCAGTCGATGCAGCTGCTGATACGTATGGATGCCGCTGACCATGACAAGCACAATCAAAAAGCAGGTCACGTGGAACAGGAAAAAGCGCACAGACAACGAAGTGGACACCGAAGCCATCAAGCCGTAGCAGAGAAAGGCCACATACAGCGTCATGTATGGCCCCAGCCGATCCATCTGCAGCCGCTGCCGGCTTCGACTCATGGTGCCGATGAGAAACAGGCCGGTCACCAGCACCATACCCAAAAAGCCGTAAACATTGTTCCACAGGTCGTGGGGCGCACACAGCATCACCAGCATGAGCACGCCCAAGGTCAGCCAGACCCGGTTTCCCAAAGCGGACAGCAGTCGAAAGAGCAAACTTCCATCCCAAAGGCAGCGCGCCACGTGATAGAACCACTTGACCAGTGCGCAGGGCAGGTTGATCAGTCCGGTCACAAAGCGGCAGGTCACACTTTGGGGCCACGCCTTGTCAAGCGCACCCTCCCGCGCAAGCACCCGGCACACCCGACTGCCCCCGGCCCATGCCCGTGCCGCGCCTTCCGCCCGGTTGAGCAGGGCACTCACACCGCTTTTCTTCCAGGTCTGCGCAATCCAGGCCACCAGAGCCAGAAGCAGGCGCACAAATATACTGTCTTTTGCGATGGTCATCGCCCTCAGTCCTTTACTGCGTTGTGATATACTTCCAGCGTAGCCCGGCACATCTTGCCCACCTCAAAGTGCTGCTCCACATTGCGCAGCGCACCGGCGGCACATTGGGCACGATAGCCTTCCTCCTCCAGCATCTTCTTCATGGCCTGGGCCATGGAGTCGGGGTCGTCGTAAACCACCAGTGCGCCGCAGTCGGCATCCGGGGGCACAATGTCCCGGTTGCCGCCCATATCGGTCACAATGACCGGCAAACCGGCCGCCATGGCCTCGATGATCAAAAAGGACAGCGCCTCATGCTGGGAGGCGTTGATGTAAATATCGCTGCCCTTGTACAAATTCTTGATATCCTTGCGGAATCCGGCAAAAATCACCCGGTCGGTCAGCCCCAGCTGCTCCACCTGCGCCCGGGTAGGCTCCAGCAGCTCGCCGTCACCGGCCAGCACCATGGTAAAGGGCACGTCGGTGATCTCACGCAGGCGGTCAAGCGCGTTGACCAGATAGCGATGACCCTTGTCGTGGGCAAAGCGGGACGCGCACAGCATGACCAGCCGATCCTCGGGGATACCCAGTTCCTGTCGCATGGTGGAATCGGCCCGGCTGCCCTCCCAGGCGGCCATGTCCACGGCGTTGAAGATCACCCGGATACGGTCGGCACTCCAGCCATTGTCGATCAGCTGCTCTTTGCCTTTGTTGCACACGGCGATGATCTGGTCCTGCCGCTTGTCCATCCAGCGATTGGACAGGCGGGTAACAAAATCGTTGGCCAGCACAAAGTGGTTGGTGTAGACCACACGGATCTTTTTGTTGTAGCGCTTGGCCAGAATGGCGGTATAATGCTCGCGCAGATAGTGGCAGTGGATCACATCAATGTCCCACTGCTCACACAGGCGGGCCAATTCCTTGGCGGCTTTGAAATCAAAGCGCCCCGTCATGGCAATTTGGGCGGTGGGTACGCCCAGTTCGGCCATGCGCTCTACCAGCAGGCCACCCTCATGATAGGCAAAAAAGGGCTGCACTCCGGCCTTGCCCAAATAGTTGACCAGAGTTTCCACATAACGCTCGGTCCCCGCCTTACCGGCATGGTTGAGCAAATAAAGTACCTTCACCCAAGATACCACCTTTGTCAGAAAAAATAGGGTGGGCCTAACAGCCCACCCTATATATTATCCCAATTTTCCGGGTTTGTCTACCACTTTACAGAGCCGCTTTCAATGCGTCCACCTTATTGGTGCGCTCCCAGGGCAGATCCAGCTCAGTGCGGCCAAAATGACCGTAGGCAGCCGTCTGGCGGTAGATGGGACGGCGCAAATCCAAATCGCGGATGATGGCGGCAGGGCGCAGGTCAAAGACCTTGTCCACCGCTTCCTCCAGCGCCGTGTCCGACACCGTGCCGCTGCCAAAGGTATCCACACGCACCGAAACCGGGCGTGCCACACCGATGGCATAGGCCAGCTGTACCTGGCAGCGCTTGGCCAGTCCGGCGGCCACCACATTCTTGGCCACCCAGCGCGCGGCATAGGCTGCCGAGCGATCCACCTTGGTGGGGCCCTTGCCGGAGAAAGCGCCGCCGCCATGGGGTGCGCTGCCGCCGTAGGTGTCCACAATGATCTTGCGCCCGGTCAAGCCGGAGTCGCCCTGTGGGCCACCCACCACGAAACGGCCGGTGGGGTTGATGTAAATGTGGGTCTGCTCGTCCAGCAATTCCGCCGGAAGGATGGGCTTGATGACCAGTTCGATCATGTCGCGGCGGATCTGATCCAGCTCCACCTCGGGCCCGTGCTGGGTAGACAGCACCACAGCGTCAATGCGCTTGGGGGTGTCGTCCTCATTGTACTCCACGGTGACCTGCGTCTTGCCATCGGGGCGCAGGTAGTCCACCAGAGCCTGCTTGCGCACCTGGGTCAGTCGAATGGCCAGTTTGTGAGCCAGCGAGATGGGCAGGGGCATCAGCTCGGCCGTTTCATCGGTGGCATAGCCGAACATCATGCCCTGATCGCCGGCACCGGCGTCCAGACCGTCGTTCTGCGCGCCCTCGCGCGCTTCCAGACACTGATCCACACCCTGAGCAATGTCTGGCGACTGCTCATCGATGGAGGTGATCACGGCGCAGGTATCGCCGTCAAAGCCATACTTGGCCCGGTCATAGCCAATGTCACGCACCACATCACGCACCAGCTTGGGAATGTCCACATAGCAGGAGGTGGTGATCTCACCCATGACATGCACCAAACCGGTGGTCACGGTGCTTTCGCAGGCCACACGGGCCATGGGGTCTTCTTTGAGGATGGCATCCAGAACAGCGTCAGAGATCTGGTCACAGATCTTATCGGGATGTCCTTCGGTGACCGATTCGGAGGTAAACAGTCGTTTTGCCATAATTCATCATCCTTTCGCTTGATAAAAAACGCCCCGTCGGAAAGACGGGGCGCGGTAAGGCCGATCTTTCCTCATCTTCCGATTTACTCGCCGGATTTGGCACCTTACTGCGTTCAGCAGGTTGCCGGGTTTCACAGGGCCGGTCCCTCCACCACTCTTGATAAGGGCTATTCAATTACAACAAGTATTTTATCAGTTTCGACCCACACTGTCAAGAGATAACCTCAATCGGCCTTCCAGCCGTTCAGATAGGCCACCTGCTCCTCGGTCAGCGTATCGATGGCCAGTCCCATGGCGGCCAGCTTGACCCGGCCGATCTCGTCGTCAATGGCATCGGGCACCGCATAGACCTTCTTTTCCAGCGTGCCCTGGTTTTTGACCAGCCACTCCAGCGCCAGTGCCTGCACAGCGAAGGACATATCCATGATCTCGGCCGGGTGTCCGTTGCCGGCGGCCAGATTGACCAGACGGCCCTCGCCAATGACGTTGAGCACCTTGCCGTCGGGCAGGGTGAAACCCTCAATGTTGGCACGGCGCACTTCACGCTTGACCGCCATTTGAGCCAGACCTGCCACGTCCACCTCACAGTCAAAGTGCCCGGCGTTGGTCAAAAAGGCATTGTGCTTCATCACGGCGAAATGCTTGGGGGTGATAACACCCTTGCAGCCGGTGACCGTGACAAAGATGTCACCGTACTTGGCCGCCTCGTCCATAGGCATGACCCGGAAGCCCTGCATGGTGGCGTCCAGCGCCTTGAAGGGGTCTACCTCGGTGACAATGACATCGGCACCCATACCGGCTGCACGCATGGCCACGCCCTTGCCGCACCAGCCGTAGCCGGCCACGACGACCGTCTTGCCGGCCACGATGAGATTGGTGGTGTGCATGATGGCATCCCACACGCTCTGCCCGGTGCCGTACTTATTGTCGTAGTAATGCTTTGCCTTGGCATCGTTGACCGCCATCATGGCGCAGGGCAGGATACCCTCCCGCTCGCGGGCCTTCAGACGCAGGATGCCGGTGGTGGTTTCCTCACAGCCGCCGATCAGATTTTCCGCCAGATCGGCACACTTGCCGCCCAGCAGGTGGATCAGATCGCCGCCGTCGTCCACCACCAGATGGGGCTTGAACTTGAGCGTTTCGATCAGATGCTGCTCATATTCCTCGGCGGTTGCGCCGTGGATGCCAAAGGTCTCCACCCCCATGGAAGCCAGACCGGCGGCCACGTCATCCTGGGTGGACAGCACATTGGAACCGGTCAGCCGCACCTGAGCGCCGCCCTTGGCCAGCACATAACCCAAATTAGCCGTTTTGGCCTCCAGATGGACCGACACGGCAATGCGCAGCCCGGCAAAGGGCTTTTCCTTTTCAAACCGGGCCTCAATACCCGACAGGGCAGGCATGAAATCCCGCACCCAATGGATCTTTCTGCGGCCGTCTTCGGCCAAAGTCATATCTTTTACAATACTCATAGAGGCCCCTCCCTCTTTTTTTCGAACTAAGGCAACGGGAGTCGAACCCGTGCCTTAAAGTATATCACGCCCCACCGCCCTTTTACAAGTGCTTTCCCCCACGGCCCAAAATGTTCACAATTTCCCGGTAGACAACCGGTACAAAAATGGGTAAAATATTTCCAATCGCAACGATGGGAGGGTTTACCTTGCGTTCCATTGAATCCCGGCTGGATCGTTTTTGCTATAAGCATCCCCGGTTCGGCATACCTAATCTGATGAATTATATCGTCATCGGCTCGGTGCTGGTCTATCTGCTGGATATGTTCAGTCGCGGCACCTTTTCCTATTTGCTCGCCTTTTCTCCGCAGCTTATCCTGCGTGGACAGATCTGGCGCTTGATCACCTTTGTTTTCCTTCCGATGGACTCCCGTCTGGTCTTTTTTGTCCTCTCACTGTACTTTTACTGGATGATCGGCTCCACGCTGGAGCGGGAATGGGGCAGCGGGAAATTTACGCTGTTTTATGCTATTGGCGTGGTACTGAACATCCTGCTGGGCTTTGTGACCGGCTACGCCACGATGAATTATGTCAACCTTTCTATGTTCTTCGCCTTTGCCACCCTGTATCCCAATGCCCAGTTTTTGCTGTTTTTTATCATTCCGGTCAAGGCCAAGTGGCTGGCCTGGTTTGACGCGGCGCTGTTCATCTGGTCAGTGCTGCAGTTCCTGTTGTTCGGTCCGATGCTGTACGCCCTGATCCCCATCATCGCCATTTTGAACTACTTCCTGTTCTTCTCTGCCAACTTTGCCCGCCTGTTTCATCGGGTCAAGCACAAAACCAACCCACAAACCATCAATTTTAAGCAGGCGCAGAAAAAAGCCCGGGAGACCAAAGGCTATCTGCACAAATGCGCCGTGTGCGGCATTACCGATGCCGATGACCCCAACATGGACTTTCGCTATTGCTCCAAGTGCAACGGCTACTATTGCTACTGCATGAACCACATCAACAGCCATGTGCATGTGGAGTGATTCGGCCGCCCGACAGAACCGTCCACCCCTCAAAGACATTTTTATCTAAAGTGTTTTTTATGCCCCGATCGAAACCGATGATCCCGGTTTTCCGATCGGGGCTTTTTTATCCCTCCACCCCGGCCGCAGATTGGTCAGAATTATCTGTACACTTTGCTTGTCCTTGTCGATAATTGGTCATTTTGCCCTATCCGCTCCTTGACAGCAAGGGCTTTCTCGTCTATTATAAACATATATTAATGTTACTGCATTTTAGGAGGTTCGAAATGAGCGAGCTTCTTCTTCAAGCAACGGGAATATCCAAATCCTTTGGCCCGACCCGGGCATTGAAGGACGTTTCCTTCTCTCTGCACCGGGGGGATATTTGCGGTCTGATCGGCGAAAACGGCAGCGGCAAATCCACCCTCTGTTCGGTCCTTACCGGTCTGTACAAGGCCGACGAGGGCACCATGGAAAAGGGCGGCAGCACCTATGCACCGGCCAACATGACCGATGCCCAAAAGCAGGGCGTGGCCATGATCGTGCAGGAGATGGGCACTATCTCGGGCATTGGCATTGCCGACAACATCTTTTTAGGCAAGGAGCGCCGGTTCCTCAAAGCCGGACTGGTGAACCGCCGCGCACTGGTCAAGGCGGCCGAAACGGCGTTGGCCAATATCGGCGTGACCGACATCGATCCACGCCACAAGATCGACGAGCTGAGCTTTGAAGACCGCAAGCTGGTGGAGGTCGCCCGCGCTATGTGCGACGACCCCGACGTGCTCATCGTGGACGAAACCACCACTGCTCTGAGCCAGCGCGGACGCAGTATCATTTACGATCTCTGCCGCAAGCTCAGCAGCGAAGGCAAAGCCATCATCTTTATCTCCCACGATCTGGACGAGCTGATGGAGATCTGCAACACACTGACTGTCCTGCGTGACGGCGCGCTGATCGGCACGCTGAGCAAAGAAGAAATGAAGCCCGATGTGGTCAAGTCCATGATGGTGGGCCGTGAAATGACCGGCGACTACTACCGCAGTGACTACGACGGCAGCTTTGGCCAGCAGGTGGTTCTGGATTTGCAGGATATCTGCGACGGCAAAATGCTCAACCACGTCAGCCTTCAGCTTCATGCGGGCGAGATTTTGGGTCTGGGCGGTCTGACCGACAGCGGTATGCACGAGGTGGGCCGCATTGCCTTTGGCATTGAAAAGCCCTTGATCGGCAGCGTACAGCTGGCTGACGGAACCCCTGTTGCCAGCTCCTCGGTGGCTGTGGCGCACCGCATGGGCTACGTTTCCAAAAACCGCGATCAGGAATCTTTGATGATCACCGCCACCGTGGCCGACAATGTGGCTATGCCCTCCCTGCGCGATATCCGCAAGCACGGGCTTGTGTTCAAGGCGCAGGAGCGCAAGCTGGCCGAGGAGCAGCGAGAAACCCTGTCCATCAAGTGTGCCAGCGTGGACCAGGTGGTGCGCTATCTGTCCGGCGGCAACAAACAAAAGGTTGTGTTTGGCCGCTGGATCGGTAACCAAAGCCGTATTCTGATTCTGGACTGCCCCACCCGCGGCGTTGACATCGGCGTCAAGCAGGCCATGTATCAGCTGATCTACAAGCTCAAGCAGGAAGGCTGCTCCATCCTGCTCATCAGCGAGGAGCTGACCGAGCTGCTGGGCATGAGCGACCGCATCCTGATCATGAAAAACGGCGAGATCGCCCATGAGTTTGCCCGCAGCGAAGAGCTGACCGAGCACGATCTCATCGAGTATATGATCTGAGGGGGGCCGGAAATGGAAAAGCTGAAAAAAAATCTTGCCCTGTTCATCCCCTTCCTGGGTCTTGTTCTGGTGCTTTTGGTACTGGGCATTGCCAGTGGCGGCAAGCTGTTTGAAGCATCAAACCTAAGCCGCATCATCGACCAATGCTACACCATCGTGATCCTGTCCGTGGGCTGTTCCTTTATTTACGCGCACGGCGGCTTTGACCTTTCGGTGGGCGCTGTTTACGGCTTAACGCAGATGGTGGCCGGTTACTTTATGATCGCCACGGAAAACATCTGGCTGGCCCTGCCCATCTGTGTGGCGCTGTCGCTGGTTTGCGGCCTGGTCACCGGCGGTGTGACGGTCAAGCTGGCGCTGCCGGCCTTCATCTCCTCGCTTTGTATGCAGTTTCTCTGCCGGGGCATCATCACCGCGACCACCAAGAAAAATCTGGTGCTGCCCGCCGGTGTAAGCTCGGCGGCCAATCTGGCCAACAACTGGGTCTTTAAGACGGTTGTGCTTGTGGTCATTCTGGTGATCGCCTATCTGCTGATGCACCACACCGTGTTCGGCCGCAATAACCGCTTTGTGGGCGAAAACCCCACTGCGGCGCAGCAGTCGGGCATCAACGTCACCCGTACTCGCATGATCGCATACATCATCAACGCCATTTTTGTAGGCATTGCCTCCTTCTTTGCCATGTGCCGCACCGGCACCGTGGCCATTCTGGCTGGCAACGGCTACGAGTTGGATGTGATCGTGGCCATCGTACTGGGCGGTATGTCCCTCAACGGCGGCATCAACAGCTCGGTGCGTGCTCCCATTCTGGGTGCGTTGATCACCACCGTGCTGGCCAACGGTCTGGTCATGCTCGGTCTGGACTACATCTACATTGATGCGGTCAGCGGTCTGATCTTCCTGGTGGTCATCGCCGTCAGTTATAAGCGCATCAAAAACGGCCTTTTGGCCCGCTGAATTCGATGTACGCACGTCAAGCGAGTGGCGTGTGACATAGTAACCACAAAAAACAAATTTTTAGGAGGATGAAAGATGAAACTCAAGAAAATTGTTGCTCTGCTGCTGGCTCTTGTGATGGTCTTCGGCCTGGTCGCCTGCGGTGAGCCCCCCGCTCCCCCTGTGAACGAGGGTACGGATCTGCCCGATAATCTGCCCGAGTACAAGGTCGGCGTGATCCTGTACGATCTGTCCGGCCAGTGGGCCCGTAACATCATGGGCTGCCTGGAGTATCTGGGTGAACCGCTGAACATTACCTTTGAGTATGCCGTTGGCGGCACTGACCCCGAGATGACCATTACTGCCGTGCAGAACTTTGGCGCTGCCGGCTGCGACGGCGTTTTGACCCTGCATCCCGGTGCCGTTATGACCACTCTGACCCAGATCTGCGAGGAAAACGATATGTTCATCGTTTCCTGCAATGACCCTGCCAACGCCAGCCCTGACTACCCCGTCTTCTCCGCCTCCCCCGCATTTGCCGGTGAGGTTTGGGAGGATGACTATCAGGTCGCCTATGACATCGCTTCCGACATGATCGCCAACGGTGCCAAGACCTTTGCTCTGGCCGGCTTCCCCGAGGGTCTGGCCGCTCAGATGGATCGCCGCCTGGCCGGCGCCCGTGCCGCCATTGAAGACAACGGCGCCACCATCGTCACCGAGGGTCTGTCCTTCAACAAGGCCGAGGCCGCTCAGAACATCATCAGCAACTTCCCCGACATCGACGCTTACTTCTCCAGCGTGGAGACCATCTCCACCGTCTATCAGCCCATCGTCAACGCCGGTCTGGTGGGTGAGATCATGGTCAACACCTACGATCCCGGCGACGGTCTGCTGGAAGCCATGCAGGACAACGTCATTCAGTACGCTGTGGACGGCACCCATGCCGACGCCATGATCGGCTTGGTCCTGCTGTACAACGCCATGAGCGGTCACCCCATGAAGCGCGCTGACGGCAGCCCCGCCTCCATCCAGATGAGCTATGTTGTGGCGCACGGTGCCGAGGAGTACGAGCAGATCCTGCAGTACGTCAACGATCTGGAGAATCCTCCCTATCACGTGGATGAGCTGCTGCCCTACATCACCGCTGTTACCCCCGACGCTTCCTTCGAGGATCTGGCCAACTTTGCCGGTCAGTTCAACCTGGAGGATGTCATGACCCGTCACGGCGGCTGATCCTTCTCCTAACCGCTCAATGTGTTGAGCGATTCCGTTCAGAAAGGCAAATGACGTGCAATGAAAATCAAACGATTGTTTTCGAATACATGGAAGACGCTGATCTGGCCTGTGGGCATCTATCTGATTTTCTTCCTTGCCACCAGGCTGACCGGAGCAAGCGGTAACTTCGGCACGCTGCAAAGTCTGGAAACCGTGCTGCAGCAATCCATTCTGTGCGCCATGATGGCGCTGGCCATGAGCTGCAACATGATGAACGGCCGCTGGGATTTTTCCATCGGCATCATTACGGTGATCTCCAGCTTTATCGCATCCGGCTTTGTCAAGCAGTTGAATATGGGCGCTTACGGTCTGATTCTGTTGTGCGTTATTTTCGCCACGATCCTGTGCTTGATCAACGGAGCGCTCTACCTGCTGCTCAAGGTTCCTTCGCTGGTGGTCAGCATCGGTATGCTCATGGTCTATGAAACCTTGTCCTTGATCGTCAACCACGGCAAAGGCGCCAAGGTCACCGGCCTGTCCTATACGGTGTTCGGCCGCAGTCCGCACATTTACATCCTGGCGCTGGTGATGTTTTTGATCTTCTATGTGATCTACAGCCACACCCGCTTTGGCTACAATGTGCGCTCGCTGGGCAACAACCAGCTCATCGCCAACAACATCGGCATCAACGAAACCAAGAACACCATTCTTTGTTACGTTTTGTGCGGTGTGTTCACCGGCGTTGCCGCTGCCATCAACGTATCCATGAAGGGCAGCATTGAGCCTTCCAGCACCTTCAACAACAACATGGGCATGATGTTCACCGCCTTCCCGGCCGTGTTCATCGGGCTCTACCTGTCCCGTTACACCAACTTTGTGCCGGGCGTCTTTATCGGCTCGGTCTGCATGAAGTTCCTGACGGCCGGTATTCTGGCCCTGGGCCTGCCCTCGGCCGTACAGGACATCGGTGTTGGCCTGTTCCTGCTCCTGTTTATCGCTCTGACCACCAATCAGGGACGCTTCCAGGACTGGCGTGCCCGCATCAAGCGCCTGGCGCTCAATTAGCGCCGACACTGCAACAACAAAAACCGCGCGTGATCCGATTGGATCACGCGCGGTTTGTTTTTATCCTCTTATACTGCGGCCAGCGCCTGCTCAAGGTCGGCGATCAGATCCGCAGGGTCTTCAATGCCCACCGACAGACGCACCAGATCGGGCGAGATGCCGGCTGCGGTCAATTCAGCATCGTTCATCTGACGATGGGTTGCCGAAGCAGGATGCAGCACACAGGTCTTGGCATCGGCCACATGGGTGGCGATGGAAGCCAGCTTGAGTCCGGCCATAAACTTCTCTGCCGCGGCACGGCCGCCCTTCACGCCAAAAGAAACCACGCCGCAGGTGCCGTTGGGCATATACTTCTGGGCCAGCTCATAATAGGCATCGCCGGGCAGGCCGGGGTGCTTGACCCACGCAATCTTTTCATGCTGATCCAGATATTGCGCCACCGCCAAGGCATTGGCGCAATGCTTGGCCATACGCAGGGAAAGCGTTTCGATGCCCACATTGATGAAATAGGCGTTCATGGGGCTTTGCACCGAGCCCAGATCACGCATGAGCTGAGCGGTCGCCTTGGTGATGTATGCACCGGCCAGTCCGAAGCGCTCGGTATAGGTCACGCCGTGATAGCTTTCGTCGGGCGTACACAGACCGGGGAACTTATCGGGGTACTGGGTCCAGTCAAACTTGCCGCTGTCCACAATGCAGCCGCCAATGGTATTGGCGTGGCCGTCCAGATACTTGGTGGTGGAGTGGGTCACAATGTCAGCACCCCACTGGAAAGGGCGGCAGTTGTTGGGCGTGGGGAAGGTGTTGTCAATGATCAGCGGCACGCCGTGGGCATGGGCCACACGGGCAAACTTTTCAATGTCAAGCACGGTCAAAGCAGGGTTTGCGATGGTCTCGCCAAACGGCGCCTTGGTGTTGGGACGGAAGGCGGCCGCCAGCTCCTCCTCGGTGCAGCCGGGATCCACAAAGGTAAACTCGATGCCCATGCGCTTCATGTTCACGGCAAACAGATTATACGTGCCGCCGTAAATGGCCGAAGAAGCCACCACATGATCGCCGCAGGAGGCGATGTTGAATACCGCATAGAAGTTGGCCGCCTGCCCGGAACCGGTCAGCATGGCCGCCGTGCCGCCCTCCAGCGCGGCGATTTTGGCCGCCACATGGTCGTTGGTGGGGTTTTGCAGTCGGCTGTAGAAGTAGCCCTCGGCCTCCAGATCGAACAGCTTACCCATGGCCTCGCTGGTGGCATAGCGGAAGGTGGTCGACTGCACAATGGGGAAATTGCGCGGCTCGCCGTTGCCGGGCGTATAACCTGCGTGCAGGCAGTTGGTATCAAAATTCATGACTGGTTCATCCTTTCCTTATTCCGGGCAATGCAGAAATTGCTTATTTTGGGGTATTCTACTCTTGATTGCGCAACTCGTCAATGCCCAATCTCACCGTAGCAAGTCATAATCCGGCGCAATCGCGTCTTGCAGGGACACCCCGGCATAGCTGTCCACGTCCCTGCCCTCCACCTGCACACGCACCTGACTGATCTGGTTCAGCGCGCACAGGGTATTCACAAGCGCATACAGGTCGGCCCTGCCACGGCGATCGTTGGTAGTGGCACTGCGCAAAAAACCCCGAGACAGATTTACCTTGCAAATATCGCCCTCAACGGTCATGTCCAGCACCTGGGTACCCAGCGGCAACGCAAAGGCTGCCTGTCGATCGGTGGGTCCCTGCAGCAGCTCCTTGAGCACAAGCTGCGCCGTATTCTGCTCTCCGTTGTGCTCCACCGGGCGGTACTCCACCGTCAGCTTTCCGTTTTCCTCCCGACTGGGGAAATAAAGGGTTGCCAAAATGATCTCCGGCCGCCCCTCTTCGGTGGACAACAGCACATCACCCCGGCGCAGACCCTGCCGATTGCGGTAGGGGATCGTTTCACCAGCCGCCAGCACTTCCACACGCTCGACCCCCGGAAGCTGGCACAGCGTCAAGGCAATACAGGAATCGGCAAGGGTCAGATCATATCCGGCCAGACCGCCGTACTGCTCGCTCAAATCCACACGCAGAGTTTTGCTCTGCACTTCCAGCGTCATGCTGCGCACGCTGACACCGTCGGGGAAAGGGGAACGCAGTCCCTCGGTTTGCGGTCCGGCCAACAGCGCATCCATGAGCTGCCGGGCGGTGGGCTGTCCTTCCCAGATACGCTGTTCCTGCGCCACCGCCGAAAAGGTATCGCGGCTGTACCCTTTTTCAACGGCAAACCACAGCCCGTACCCGTTCTGATTTTCGGTCGGCTCGGGTGTGCAGGCGCACAGCGGCAGGGCCAGCAACAGCGCTAAAATCAACGCCATGACTCGTTTCACAGCGCCACGCCCCCTTCCTTCCAGATTGGGAAACGCACAGTAAAGCAGGAGCCCTCCGGCTGCCGTCGCTGAACCGTCACGGTGCCGCCATGCTGGTGCACCATGTCCTGCACGATGGAAAGGCCCAGTCCGGTTCCGCCGGCCGCACGGGAGCGCGCCTTATCCACCCGATAAAAGCGGTCAAATATCTTATCCAGATCCTCTTCGGGAATGCCCACGCCGTTATCCTCCACCGCAAGAACCACTTCCTCGTCCTCCCGGAACAGGCGCACCGTCACGGTCCCCTGCGCACGGCTGTATTTGACGGCGTTTTCCATCAGATTAAATACAATTTGGTACAGGTCGTCCTCCACGGCATACACCGTGCAATCCTGCTCCAGACGGCTTTGCAGCGTGATGCCGCCGGCCTGTGCCAGAGGGCGCAGCATATGCTCCGCCTTGCCCACCACCATGGTCAAATCCACTTGGGTACGTTCGACCTCCAGTTGGCTGTCCAAGCGTGTCAGCGTCAGCAATTTTTCTGAAATACGGGTCAGACGCTCGGCCTCTTCCCCGATGTCCGATACAAATTCCCGGGTGGTTCCGGGATCGATGTTTTCGCTTTGGAGAATGGAGTCGGTCAGCAAACGGATGGACGCCAACGGCGTGTTCAACTCATGGGATGCGTCGGACACAAATCGTCGGCGCATTTCCTCGGTGGTCTGAATGCGCCCGGTCAGCTGGTTAAACTCATCGGCCAGTTGCGCCAGTTCGTCCCGGCCCTTGAGATCGACTCGGTGATTATACTGGCCCTCGCGCACAATGCGAATGGCGCGCAACAATACGCTGACACGGCCGGTCAGCACTTTGGAAAACACCGCACTCATCACCAACACAACGCACGCCACCAGCAGGGACATGGAGCGCAGATTGGACTGTATGCCGCGCAGCAGGGCGGCCTGCTCGGCGTCCTCTTCATACAGAAACACCGCACCGATGTTCATGTTGCGATAGACCACCGGCAAAGCGGCCCGGCTTTGGAATTTCCCGTCGGCATAGGTGCCGTAAAACACTTGACACCCCGACAGCGCTTCGGATATTTCCCGGGTCAGAGCGTACTGGTTGACCGTTCCGCCCCCCTCCAGCGTATCATACAAAATCATGCCCGAACCATCGGTGACCACAATGCGGGTCAAACCCATATCGTCCAGCTGATTCATGACCAGCTCAACATCCTCGACGGTCAGATTTTCCAGACCGGCCAGCGCAGACGCCACCACAGCGGTCTGATTCTCCAGCGACGCCTGCTTGGATTTGAAGATCAGATCCTGCGACGCCATAACCGGATAGGTATTGAGCAGCACCAACACGGCGGCAATGACCGCAATGTAGGTCAGGGCATATTTCGCCTGCAGCGACCGAAACAAAGATACGTTCCTGGTTTCTTTCACCGGTCATCACCTCGCTTCCCCAAACGATGGGTTTAATTGCTTTTCAAGTAATATCCCACACCCCATTTGGTCAGGATATACTGCGGATTGGCCGGGTCCAGTTCCAGCTTTTCACGCAGGCGGCGCACATGAACGTCCACCGTGCGGTAGTCGCCCACATATTCATAGCCCCACACCACATTGAGCAGGTTTTCCCGGGAATACACACGCCCCGGATTGCGCAGCAGCAATTCCATAAGATCAAATTCCTTGGCGGTCAGTTCCACGGGCACATCCTCTTTCCAGGTGTCCCTGGCGTCCGGGTCCAGCGCAATGTGCCCGACCGTCAAGCGTCCGTCCTTCTGTGCGGCGGTACCCGATCGGCGCAGCAGGGCACGAATGCGTGCCTTGACCTCCAGAATGTTAAAGGGCTTGGTGATATAATCATCGGCCCCGTATTCAAAGCCGATGAGCTTGTCGGTATCCTCGCTGCGAGCCGTCAGCATGATGATGGGCACATTGGAAAACTCCCGGATGCGCATACAGGCCTGCAGTCCATCAATTTTTGGCATCATCAAGTCCAGCATGATCAAATCAAAGTTTTCGTTGCGGGCCAGCTCCACCGCCGCTTCGCCGTCATAGCCGACCTGAACCTGATAGCCCTCATTTTCCAGATTGAATTTGATCCCCTTGACCAAAACCGCTTCGTCATCTACAACTAAGATTTTCGGCATAACGTCCCCCTAATCCACGGTAATATAATTCAGCATTTCTTCCAGCGTACCCTGTCCGATCCCCGGCACACGGGTAATGTCCTCCGGGATACGGAACGGGCCGTTGGCCTCCCGGTCGGCCACGATCGCGGCGGCTCGCTCCTGCCCGATACCGGGCAACTCCTGCAGCTGCCCCACCGTGGCCGTGTTGATGTTGACGGGCGCGTGCTCCGTCGGGGGCTGTGCCGTTTGCCCGGTCTGCGCCACCGACTGCGTCCATTGGGTCTGCGTGTGGACGGTATAGGGCTCTCCGGTGCTGCGTCCGCCCCAGAAATAGCCCACAAAGAACAACAAAAAGGCCGCCGTCAGGGCAAGTATGCACTTTTCTATGCCGGAAACCTTCATTTTCCTTTTCCTCCCCTGTTGCCTTGCCCCGGGTTCTTTGTTATAATGATTCTCACTGCGAAGGTATGATTTCGCATTATATCACATATTCGGAGCGTTTCCTATGAAAAAATATCGTTTTCTCTGTATGTTTTTACTGCTCGGCCTGCTTCTGCCCTGCTCGGTTTCCGCATTGGAAGACCCGGCGCCCCAGGCAACTGCGGTACTGCTGATGGATGCCGACCACCAAACCGTGCTTTATGATCTCAACATCCATGAAAAGCGCTATCCGGCCAGCATTACCAAGGTCATGACCGCCCTGCTGGTGCTGGAGGCCGTCGACCGGGGCGAGTTAGCTCTGACCGACGTCATCACGGCGCCCGAGGGCATCCACGATGACATGATCTCAGACGGTTCCACCCAAAACATCAAAACCGGCGAGGAAATGACGCTGCAGGATCTGCTGTACTGTATTCTGGTCCCCTCGGCCAACGAGGCCTGCAACATTGTGGCCCACGCCGTGTCGGGCAATGTGAACGATTTCGTGGCGCTGATGAATCAGCGTGCCGCCCAGCTTGGCATGACGGGTACTCACTACGCCAACACCCACGGTCTGCACGCAGACAACCACTACACTACCGCATGGGATATCTGGCTGCTGTGCCAGCAAGCCATGACACACAAGGTCTTCCGGGAGATCGTTGCCACCAAAGAGCATCGCATTCCCGCCACCAATCTCAGCCCGGAGCGCCACTTCTACAACACCAACGCACTGCTCTCCCAGTTCAAATATCGCGGCTATGTTTACCGTCCGGCCACCGGCATCAAAACCGGCTCCACCGATGAGGCCGGCCTGTGTCTGGTCTCCTCGGCCGAACTGGATGGACGCACCCTGTATTGCGTCGTTCTGGGCGCCGAACTGGCTCATCAGCCTGACAACTCCTACCGCCGCATGAATTTCTATGAAACCATCCGAATGTTTGAATGGGGCTTTAAAAACTTCAGCTACCGCACCATTCTGGAAAGCGCCGAACCGGTAGCCGAGCTGGCCGTTACCCTGTCGGATACCGAGCACGTTCTGGTACGCCCGGAAGGCTCTCTGGCCGCCCTGCTGCCCAACGACATCCGCACCGAGGACTTCCAGCAAACAGTCACGCTGTTCTCTCAGAGCGTGGAAGCCCCGGTCTATGCAGGACAGGTGCTGGGCAAGATCACCCTTTCGCATGACGGCAAAGAATACGGCTCGTTGAATCTGGTGGCGCTCAACGATGTGGAGCGCAACGAGCTGCTCTACCGCATTGCCCAGGCCGAGCGTCTGCTGGCCAAGCCCTGGTTCAAAGTTGTGGCCGTGCTTGTGGTGGCGCTGATCATTTTCCTGGTCGTTCGTGTCAATATGCGCAGCAACCGCCGCAATCGCCGCTCCCGTTCCTATGTGGGCTACGGTGGACGTGTGGGTAAGCTGGAGCAGATTATTGCCCTGTGCAAAAAATATAACCTGCGTCTGATCCTAGATGCCGCTCACATGGCTGGCACCCGTGTGGATGGCGTTACTCCCGGCTGCTGGGAGGGTGTTGACGTTACCGTCTACTCCTTCCAGGCTGTCAAGAACCTGCCCACCGGCGACAGCGGTATGATCTGCTTTGCCGACGAGGCGCTGGACAAGGAATGCCGCATGGTGTCCTGGATGGGTATCAACAAGGATACCTATGCCAGAACCTCCAG
>JAZSCJ010000116.1:0-6660 GCA_045602885.1 Oscillospiraceae bacterium | reverse complement strand
TCGTCCATGACGATCATACCGCCCGAACCCATCATGGAGCCGGCTGCGGCCAGAGACTCAAAGTCGATGGCAACGTCCAGCATGGAAGCGGGCAGACAGCCGCCGGAAGGACCGCCGGTCTGGGCAGCCTTGAACTTCTTGCCGTTGGGCACGCCGCCACCGATCTCTTCGATGATGGTGCGCAGGCTGGTGCCCATGGGAACCTCAACCAGACCGGTGTTGGTGATCTTGCCGCCCAGGGCGAACACCTTGGTGCCGGTGGACTTGCCGGTACCGATAGCAGCAAAGGCCTCGGCGCCGTGGTTGATGATCCAGGTGATGTTGGCGTAGGTCTCTACGTTGTTGAGCAGAGTGGGACGGCCCAGCAGACCCTTGACTGCGGGGAAGGGCGGACGGGGACGAGGCTCGCCGCGCTTACCCTCGATGGAGATCATCAGAGCGGTCTCTTCGCCGCACACAAAAGCACCGGCGCCCAGACGCAGCTCCAGATTGAAGTTAAAGCCGGAGTCGAAAATATTGTTGCCCAGCAGACCATATTCCTTGGCCTGATCGATGGCGATCTGCAGGCGCTTGATGGCGATGGGATACTCAGCACGCACGTAGATGTAACCCTGGCTGGCGCCCACGGCGTAGCCGGCGATGGTCATAGCTTCCACCACGGAGAAGGGGTCGCCTTCCAGAACGGAACGGTCCATGAATGCACCGGGGTCGCCCTCGTCGGCGTTACAGCAGACGAACTTGACGCCGTCCTCGCTGGGAGCGTCGGCAGTAAACTGCCACTTCATGCCGGTGGAGAAGCCGGCGCCGCCACGGCCACGCAGGCCGGAGGACTTGATGATGTCGATGACCTGCTGGGGGGGGATCTTGTCGGTCAGGATCTTGCCCAGAGCGGCATAGCCGTCCACACCGATGTACTCCTCGATGCTCTCGGGGTTGATGACGCCGCAGTTGCGCAGAGCGATGCGCAGCTGATGCTTATAGAACTTGGTGTCGGCCAGAGAGGTCACAGCCTCGCCGCCATCGCCTTCCATGTGCAGAAGACGCTTGACAATGCGGCCCTTGACAATGTGCTCTTCCACGATCTCGGCCACATCTTCCACCTTGACCTGGGTGTAGCAAGCACCCTCGGGGTAGACCATGACGATGGGGCCCATGGCGCACAGGCCGAAGCAGCCCGTCTTGACAACGCGGGCTTCCTTATCCATACCGTGTGCGGTCAGTTCCTTCTCGAATGCCTCCAGGATCTTAACGCTGTCCGAGGAGGTACAACCGGTACCGGTACATACCAGAATATGGGAACGAACAAAATTCATCTCTCGTGCCCTCCTTATTCCGCCGCGCCGATGGTGTATTCATTGACCACACGGCGGTTAACCAGGTGCTCACTGACAATCTTGGGCACCATATCTTCTTTCAGCTTAACGTAGGTGACCTTTTCCTCACCGGGGACATAGACTTCCACGATGGGCTCCAGTCGGCACACGCCGATGCAGCCGGTCTGGGTCACGGTCACATTTTCCAGGTTGCGCTTGCCAACCTCATCCAAAAAGGCGGTCAGCACGGGACGGGCGCCGGCGGCGATGCCGCAGGTGGCCATACCGACGACAACGCGGATACGGTCGTCCTGACTGTCGCGGACTTCCATTTGCTTTTGCATCTTCTCGCGGATGGCTTGAAGCTCTGCCAAGCTTTTCATCGGATTCACTCCTTATTAAATACAATATTATTCTGCTGTAATCAGCTGTTCCTGTTCCTGAAGATATTCCTTGATCCACAGGGCAACAGCCGGTTCGCTCAAAGGAATATCGGGACCCAGGATCTCCCGCAGCTGGGGGGTATCCAGCAGATATGACCCCTTGGGGGTCGTGTGGCGCCAGGACCACTCCACGTCGGGAGCGCCTTGAATCAGCAGCGCCACGGTAGCGCTTAAATCACCCATGGGCGGACAGTCGATGTGACTTGCCCGAAACAGGGCGGTGACCGTAGTGCCCACGCCGACCTGACTTTGGATCTCCAGCTTTCCGCCGGTCTGTTCGGTCATCATGCGCAGCAGGGGCAGTCCCAACCCCACCTTCCGCGTGGTGCGTGTGGTGGTGAACGGGTCGGTCACGGTGGCCAGAAATTCGGCCGTCATCCCTTTGCCATTGTCCGCAATTACAAGGAAACAGTCACGCTGCGCATTTTCTTCCAGCGAAAGCTCAATGCGACTGGCTTGGGCCGAAACCGAGTTTTGTGCCACGTCCAACAGGTGAAGGGATATTTCTTTCATTATACGTACTTGTCCAGAATGTCACCGACCATATCGGGGGTCAGGCGGCCGTACACGTCATCGTTGGTCATCATGACGGGGGCCAGGCCGCAGGCGCCGATGCAGCGGCAGGCGTCCAGCGAGAACTTGCCATCCGGAGTGATGGAACCGGGCTTGATGCCCAGCTTCTTCTCCACAGCAGCCAGCACGTCGGCAGCGCCCTTGACGTAGCAGGCGGTGCCCAGGCACAGGCTGATCTGATACTTACCCTTGGGGTTCAGGGCGAACTGTGCGTAGAAGGTTGCCACTCCGTACACTTCGGACAGCGGCAGGTCCAGACCTTCGGCAATGATGATCTGTACTTCCTCGGGCAGATAGCCGAAGATTTCCTGTGCTGCCTGAAGCACAGGCATGGTCGCGCCCGGCTGGCCCTTGTGCTCTTCAATCACCCGGCGCAGTCGTTCTTCCTGCTCCGGAGTCCCCTTGTAGGGTACAACGGTCTTGCAGTTTGGCATGGGATTTCCTCCTTTTGGGGTCCCCTGCTTTCCACAGGGAACAATTTGATATAATAAGCATAGCATGCTATGGCTTCAATGAAAAGAAATGTTAATAAATTAACGCAAGAAATTTATTTTCAAAAAGATTTGTTTTTTGTATAAAATATCATATCTGCCCATTTGCAAGCCAATTTATGGCTGCAGCGGGCGATAATTCGGGCAATTCCATGTACTGATACGCATCGGGAATTTGGTTGAGATAATGGGCGTCACAGCCCGAAATATGGCGCAAATGACGTACATCCGGACGCATAAACAGGTCTTCCGGACAGCGGCGTGAAACCTCTGCCAGTGAAAATTTTAATTCCGGATCCCAGATGGCCAGCTGCGACAACACCGAATTGGACGGGCGGTCGATGTGGGCCGGATAGGCAAACCCGCCAAAATCCGCCACCAGATCGGGCACATCGTACAAACTGATATTGGCGGCACCGGCCAGCATACGGGTGCTCTCCCCCAACACGCCGTCCCGGCTGTCCATGCGGATCTGCGCGCCGAACATATTGCGGTCGTTGGGAATGTTGGGCAGCAGCGTGTCCACATGCCGGTCAAAGGCTTCGGCCCGTTCCAGATCGGGGAACAGACAGACCACGTGCACTTCCTCCCGGGTGCACAGCTCCATGCCCGGAATGGCCAGCAGACCAAGCCGCTGTGCCGCCTGGGCAAAGGCGGCGCAGTTGCCGGTGGTGTTGTGATCGGTCAGCGCCACCACCTGCAAGCCGGCCAGGGCGCACATACCGGCCAGATTGGCCGGGGTCATATCGGTATCACCGCAGGGCGACAGGCAGGAATGAAGATGTAAATCAAAGGCAAGTTTCAGCGATATCTCCCCCTAAAAAGCGCACACGCAGCACCGCTTGTCGCAAAGCGACAAGTGGGGTAACCAATACAGAGTTTCATGTCACAGCACGCCGTTTAATGCCACGGCGGTCTGGAAAGAGCCGGCGGCGGCGCCCAGCAGGTTGATGCCCTGCATCTCCGCCTTTTTCAATAAGTCGGGATCGGGCTGCACGCCTTCGCTCAAAATGACGCAGGATACATCGGACAGAGCGGCCACGGCGGCCACATTCTGGTTGGACATAATGGTGATCCAGGCCGCGCCGGGCTGGGCACGACCCATGACCCAGGAGAGCAGATCTCCCATATAGCCGCCGGACACTTCACGGTCGGGTTCCGGCGTGGTGAATACCGTCAAATCAAGCTCTTTTACCAGCTGGGCTACCGTCATAAAAAGGCCTCCTTTTATATAAGCAACAGGGTTTTTATCGGCGGGATATGTTTTCCGGCGTAACGTCCGACTGTCGGCGGAAGGGTGCAGGCAGATACTCGTCGGCATCGCTTTCGCCGGTCATGTACTGCATACGCTCACGCATCTTGAAAATGCAGTCCTCGGCATTGGCGCGACCCAGCACCACATCCTCGGCAAAGGCACGACAGGAGGGTGCGCCGCAGGAGCCGCAATGCAGCCCGGGCAGGTGCGACTCGATCTCTTCCATGCGCAGCATTTTTTCCATGGCCGCGGCACGGTCGGTGTCCAGCAGCAACGAGGGTACATACTCCAGTTTTTTGTCGGAATGAACCAACTGGTCGCTTTCATCCAAATCGGAAAAACGGTTGCAGGACACCGGAAGTCCCTTCATGAGCTTTTTGATGCGCATATGCGCGCCAAAGGGATTTTCCACGGTCAGACAGCCGCCCACACAGCCCTCCACACAGGCGGTCAGCTCGATGAAGTCGGCATCGGGCAGCCGCCCATCCTCAATCTCCTCCAGCATGCGGATGACATTGTCAATGCCATCCACCGCCAGATAACGCTGGCCCAGTCGGGCGGCCGACTCGCCGCCGCAATAGGCCCAGCCCACGCCCATGATGCCAGCCTCCAGCAGCGGTTTGGGATCCTTGACCTGCTTCATGGGCCCCAGCAGCTTCATATAGATATCCCGGATGGCAAAGGCGCCGTCGATCACGGTTTTTTGCAGATTGACCGATTCGTGGGCCGCCGTCACCTGTGCCGGACAGGGCACAATGGAAAATACGCCGATCTTCTCGGGGGCAAGCCCGGTTTTTTCCACGGCCTCTTTGCGGGCCAGCTTTGCCGCCAGCTCCATGGGGGCCACCGAGCGTTTGATGTTGGGAATCAGCTTGGGAAAGCGCATACAGATCAGCCGCTGTACGGTGGGGCAAGCGGAGGAAATACGGGGTGTGACCGCCGTTTCGTTGGTCAAGATCTGTTGCCGGGCAAAGTCGGACAAATACTCTGCCGCGCGTGCTTCCTCATACACCGCGTGAAATCCGATCTCCAGCAAACCGTTCAAAATCACATCGATATCGTCCAGATTTTGAAACTGTCCATACAACGCCGAAGAGGGCAGCGCCACGCAGTATTCATAATTTTGCAAAACATCCAGGCTGTCGGACACCGACTTGATGGCACGGTGGGGACAGGACTTGATGCAGGTACCGCAGTCGATGCAGCGGTCAGCCAGAATGGTAGCCTTGCCCCGACGAACGCGGATGGCCTCGGTGGGGCAGGATTTGATGCAGGTGGTACAGCCCCTGCACCGCTTGTAATCCAGAACAACGGAATGTCTCATGTCTTCCTCCCGGAACGGATCCTTACAACCTCAATACGCACTTCCCCATGGGGAAGGCAGCTTAGTCAATGAAAATTTTCATGCGCACCGTGGTGCCTGCGCCCACCGTGCTCTCTACGCTCATCTCATCGGAGTAGCGCTTCATATTGGGCAGACCCATACCGGCGCCAAAGCCCAGATCGCGTACATCGCTTCCGGCGGTGGAGTAGCCCTCTTCCATGGCACGCTCCACATCGGGGATGCCCGGGCCGGTGTCGGTCAGCGTGATGACGATTTCCGTCATATCGACTTCCACCGTGATGTCGCCGCCGTTGGCGTGGATGACCATGTTGATCTCGCCCTCATACATACAGATGGACGCCTTGCGGATGATCTCGGGCGGCAGGCCCAGCCGGCGCAGCGACATCTTCATTTTTGAGGACGCTTCCCCCGCCAAAGACAGGTCGCCGTCCTCCACATGATACTGCAATACGATCTTATTCGCCATGGTCTTATCCCCCCAGCCCCTTGGCATAAAGCAGTCCGCAAGCGGGATACATCCGCTGGGCGGAGGTCATGACGACGATCTTGCGGTCCTGCGCCAGCTTGACCATGGTCTCATCGGGCACCTTGCCGCGCACAAAAACGATACATTTAATATCCATCATATCGGCGGTGCGGATCACCTGCGGATTGACCAGGCCGGTCAGAAGCAGCGCCTGATCCTTGACATAGGCCAGCACGTCGCTCATAAAGTCACTGCCGCAAGCCGAGTGGATCTCCTGATCAAGACGATCCTCGCCGCACAGAACCCTGGCATCCAATATGTCTCTTACTTCCCACAGCTGCATTGCGGTGCCCCCTTGTTTCTTTGCTGATGCATCTCATTCTATCATAGGACTATGAAAAAGAAAACGCAAATTTTTCCCTTTTTGAAAAATACATTTGTCGCTCCCTTGTGAACTTTCTCACAAAGAGGGCGGGCGTTTGTGCCGTCTTTTTGGCCTTCCCGTCATTGACTAATTTTTGGGACACGCATATAATGAATACACTTTTCAACCATTTACATTACTAAATTTGTAGGAGGAAACCGCAATGGCCAATCAACGAGTGTATAATTTTTCCGCCGGACCGTCCATGCTGCCGCTGGAAGTGCTGGAGCGCGCCGGCTCTGAGATCACCAATTATCAGGGCTCCGGTATGTCCGTGATGGAAATGAGCCATCGCTCCAAGGTCTTTTTGAAGATTTTTGAGGACACCCGTGCCAAGCTGAAAAAGCTGC
>JAZSCJ010000115.1:0-13791 GCA_045602885.1 Oscillospiraceae bacterium | reverse complement strand
CGCTGGCCCGCTTTGTGGTCCACGACGTGCAGAAGAACAAGGGCGGCAAGTATATGCACTACGGCAAGCTGACCTCCGGCAAGCTCAAGGTGGGCGACGTGGTTTCCACCGACATCGACACCGCCCGCCGCCGCAGCATCGCCCGCGCCCACTCGGCCACCCACCTGCTGCAAAAGGCACTGCAGACCGTACTGGGCGACCATGTGCACCAGGCCGGTTCGCTGGTGGAGGACGACTTCCTGCGCTTTGACTTTACCCACTTCTCCGCTCTGACCGCCGACGAGCTGCACCAGGTGGAAAAGCTGGTCAACGCCTCGGTTCTGGAGGGCTACTCCATCGTCACCGAGGAGCTGCCCATTGAGCAGGCCAAGGAAAAGGGCGCTACCGCTCTGTTTGGCGAAAAGTACGGCGATACCGTCCGCGTGGTAGACATGGGCGGCTACTCGGTGGAGTTCTGCGGCGGCACCCATCTGACCAACACCGCCATGGTAGGCTCCTTCCGCATCGAAAGCGAATTTTCCGTTGCCTCCGGCGTGCGCCGCATCGAGGCCATCACCGGCCGCAAGTGCCTGGCCCAGATGGACAAAAACCGCGCCATGCTCTTCCAGGCCGCTGAGACCCTCAAGACCAAGCCCGGTGAGCTGGTGCAAAAAGCACAGTCCCAGATGGAAGAAATGCGCACCCTGCGCTCGGCGCTGGAAAAGTACAAGGCCAAGGAGGCTGCCGGCGAAACCGACCAGATCCTCTTCGGCGCTCACGAGTTGGGCGGCTTGAAGGTGCTGACCGCCACGGTGCCCGACGCCGACGCCAACAAGCTGCGCCAGATGGGCGACCTGTTCCGCGACAAAGAGCCCTCCATCGTGGCCGTTCTGGCCAGCGTGGCCGGGGACAAGATCACCTTCCTGGCCGTCTGCGGCAAGGAAGCCATCGCCAAGGGCATCAAGGCCGGCGACATCGTCAAGCAGGTGTGCGCCATTGCCGGCGGCTCGGGCGGCGGCAAACCCGACAGCGCCATGGGCGGCGGCAAGGACGTGCTCATGCTGGACAACGCACTAGCCATGGTGGACAACTTCGTGTCCATGAAGCTGGGCCTGTGATCGGGAGGGTTTTACGGATGTCCGATTGTCTGTTTTGTAAGATCATCGCCGGGGAGATCCCGTCCAACAAGGTGTACGAAGACGAGCTGTGCTACGCCTTCTATGACATTGACCCCCAGGCTCCCACCCATTTCCTTGTCATCCCCAAGGCGCACATCAGCTCGGTTTCCGCCGTGGATGTGCGCAACGCCGCCACCGTGGGCCACATCTTCGCCGTCATCGCCCAACTGACCAAGCAGCTGGGGCTGGACAGCTACCGCGTGGTGTCCAACATCGGCGAGCAGGCCGGTCAGAGCGTGTTCCACCTGCACTTCCACGTCCTGTCCGGGCGTGACATGACCTGGCCTCCCGGTTAAATCTTTCAATACTCCACATTCCAGAATGGAATGTGGAGTATTTTATTTTTAACACAGAATTTCTACCTCTGTTTCATGCGTTCAAAAAAGCGAAGATGAGCTGATGAAGAACGATTTTCGACCGCCGTTACGGCGGTAACTTTTGGGGCATTGCAATTTGTGCCTCTCCACTTCCGCGCCTTGCTGTACCGCAATCCCGACCGACGCTGTGCGGTCAAATTCCACACACAATCCCCCGCAGGGCACTGTGTGCGGCGTAGCCGCACACCGGGGGTTGCTTCCATAATAGGGGGCTTGCCCCCCCTTCTTAGGCCGTTTTAAGTAGGTGGGGTTTGGGGAGGGAGAGAATCGACTGCGGTTCAGTCTTTTAATGTAGGGGCGAGTTTCAAACTCGCCCGTTTGTGAACCGAAGGCATTCACTCTTGAACCTCACTACATTTTATTATAAAATGACTCCATACGGACACATTTCCCTCATGTAATGTTGCCATTTGGTAACATTACATCGGGGTGATTGAATGCACATTCAACGGCTTCGAGATTTGAGAGAAGATTCCGATAAAACCCAGCAGGATATTGCCGATTACTTGAATATGCACCGTAGTGTGTATCGTCGATATGAATCCGGAGAACGCGAAATTCCTGTTTGGGCATTGAACAAGCTGGCAGATTATTATCACACCAGCACGGATTACATTTTAGGCCGTACCGATCGCAAAAATGCGTAAACTCTGCTGGTTTGCCCTCCCCTTTTGCGCGGCGATCCTGCTGGCCTGTCTGGGCTTGCCCGCGCCTGCGCTGGTGGGAGCAATTTGTGCTGTACTGGGCCTGTTGGCCGGTTGTCTGAAACGACTGCCGGTCTGTTTGTTGTGTCTGGGCGTGGCAGTCGGTCTGCTTTGGTCATACGGCTACGCCTGCCTGTTCCGCGCCCCGGCCGAAGCGCTGGCCGGACAAAGCATTCCCTTGCAGGCGACTGTGCTCACCTTTCCGCAAGAAACCTCCAACGGAAGTTTCAGCATGGAGATCCAGCTGCACTCCCACGGCATATCCAAGCCAAAGGTCCTGCTGTATGCCGATTCCTCCGGGGCAAATTTGCGCCCGGGCGATGCCATCGCCTGCACCGCGCGTATTCAGCGTGCCGACCACATTCGAGGCGAGCGCATCTCCTACTACGAGGCCGACGGGATCTATCTGCGTGCCAACGCTCTTACGCCGCTGACCGTGCAGCAACCGGCGCATCGGTCGATGCGATTTTGGCCCGTTTATCTGGCCCAGGCATTCCAGCAAAGCGCCCAAATTTTGTTCCCCGAGGATATTTCCGGGTTCATGACGGCTTTGTTGACCGGCGACAAATCCGAGCTGAGCCACAGCGACTACACCGCCCTGCAGCGCGCGGGCGCGGCACACATCGTGGCCGTTTCCGGCCTGCATCTGTCCTTTCTCGCCGGACTTCTGACACTGCTGTTCCGGCGGCACAGCAAGTGGGGTGCCGGCTTGACCATTGTGCTGATTTTCTTTTATGCTGCCGTGGCCGGGTTTACGCCCTCGGTTACCCGGGCCGCGTTTATGATCGCCCTGTCCCTGCTGGCCCCGCTGTTTGGGCGGGAGACCGATACGCCCACCACCCTTTCCTTCATTTTGCTGCTGCTTCTGCTGCAAAATCCTTACGCCGTTTTGAGCGTTTCCCTCCAGCTCTCCTTTGCGGCAGTAGCCGGCATCAGTCTGGCCGCCGGGACGCTGTACCGTGGTATGACCGGTTTTCTGTCTGAGCATAGCGCCAAATGGCGCACGCTGCTGCGCGGCGTGTACCGCTTTTTCGCCGCCAATTTTTCGGTCACGCTGGGAGCCATGCTCTTCACAGTGCCCTTGACCGCCCTGCATTTTGGCTCGGTTGCGCTGATTTCGCCGCTGACTAATCTAATTTCCTTGTGGGCTGTGTCCGACGCCTTCTTTGTGGCCCTTCCCTTAACGGCACTGGGCGCCGTCGTGCCCGGTCTGCCGTCTGTTCTGGCTCTGCCGGCCACGCTGTTGGGCCGCTTTGTACTCTGGTGCGCCCACACGCTCAGCCGACTGCCCTTTGCCAACCTTTCCATGGACAGCCTTTATCTGCGTGCCTGGCTGGTTCTGGTTTATCTGCTGCTTCTGTTGCTGTTTCTGCGGCGCTACCGCCGCCCACTTCTTCCCCTGTGCACCGGTATCATAACGCTTTGCGCCGCGCTGATGTTCACCCGCGCCGCTACCCTATCCTGTCCGCTTTCCGTCACCATGCTGGACGTGGGACAGGGGCAATGTATCCTGCTGTGTTCCGGCGGACGCACCGCATTGATCGACTGCGGCGGCAACAAGGGCAACGCCGGCGATCTGGCCGCCGACCATCTGCAAACGCTGGGCATTTCCACGCTGGATCTGCTGGTGCTAACCCATTGCCATGACGACCACGCCAACGGCGTGCCCGAGCTGCTGGAGCGCATGGAGGTATCGGCGCTGATCCTCCCCGATCTGGCCCGGGAGGAATCGGCCTACCGCCGGGAAATTTTAACGCTGGCCGAGGCGCAGGGCACGCAGGTCACCCTGCTTTCCGACCACCGTGCGCTAAACTTTGGAGAAAGCGTTTTGACGCTGTATGCACCGCTCAGTGACGGCGGCAGCAACGAAGAAGGGCTGTTTGTTCTGGCCTCCTGCGGATCATTCGACCTTTTGGTGACTGGGGATGCCAACGATTTTGTGGAGAGTCTGCTGGTTAAGTACGGCAGTTTGCCCGACATTGAAGTATTGGTGGCCGGACACCACGGCTCCAAGCACTCCACCTCAACCCAACTACTCGATGCCGTAACGCCCGAAACCTGTCTGATCTCATCGGGCTACAACGCCTACGGCCACCCCACCGAGGAAACGCTTGCACGCCTTGCATCGCGTGACATAGACATTTACCGCACCGACTACATGGGTCATTTGACCCTTCGATACGAAGGAGAATCCGTATGCCGCCCAAAAAAGACGATGGCGCTGCCCTGAAACAACTGAAACAGCAGCTCAAGGAAAATGCGCTGGGCACCCTCTACGTTCTGCATGGAGAGGAGGCCTATCTGCGTGACTATTACCTGGGCGAGCTGAAAAAACGCATTCTGACCGCCGGGTTGGAGGAGTTCAATCTGCACACGCTGGAGGGCAAAGATTTGTCCCCCCGTGCCATTGCCGAGGCGGTGGACTGCCTTCCCATGATGTGCCAGCGCACGCTGGTGCAGGTCACCGACTACGATCTGTTTCGCACCTCGGAGGCCGACCGTGACGAGCTGATCGCCCTGCTGGAGGATCTGCCCGACTATGTCTGTCTGGTCTTTGTGTACGATTTGATCGAGTATAAGCCCGACGCCCGCACCAAACTGGCCCAAAGCCTGAAATCCCGTGGGTTGACCGTTTGCTTTCCCCATCAAAGCCAGAGCGATCTGGTGGACTGGATCTGCCGCCGCTTCCGGGCGCTGGAGCGTGACATTGACTCTGAGCAGGCCAAGTATCTCATCTTCCTGTGTGGCGATCTGATGCACACACTGGCCGGTGAGATCGCCAAAATCGGTGCTTATTCCAAGCACGCGCGCATCACCCGGGAGGACATTGATGCGGTGGCCGTGCCCCAACTGGATGCCATGGTGTTCCAGATGACCGACGCCATTGCCCAGCGCAACTTCGATGCCGCCGCCAAGGTCATGGGCATCCTGCTTTCCCAGCAGGAGCATCCCATTATGATCTTGTCGGTGCTGGGCAAGCAGCTGCGTCAGCTCTACACCGCCCGACTCGCCTTTGAACACCGCAAAAGCAGCCAGTATTTGGTGGAGCTTTGGGGCATGCATCCCTACCCGGCCGACAAACTGATGCAGGCGGCGCGTCGGTTTGATTTGAAGTGGTGTCGCCGGGCGGTCACCCGGGCCGCCGAAACCGATTTGGCCATGAAATCCACCGGCAGCGACAGTGCCGAGCTGCTGACCAACTTCCTGCTGGAGCTGGCCCATGGATAAGCCGCGCATTCAAGAGGCCATTGTGGTGGAAGGCCGTTACGACAAAAACACCCTGTCGCAGGTGGTGGATGCGCTGATTTTGGAAACCTCGGGCTTCGGCGTGTTCAAGGACAGCGAAAAACTCTCCCTGCTGCGCCGCATCGCCCAAAAGCAGGGGTTGATCGTGCTGACCGACTCGGACGGGGCCGGCTTTGTCATCCGCAACTTTCTCAAGGGCGCCATCGACCCGGCGCTGGTCAAACACGCCTACATCCCTGACCGACCGGGCAAGGAGCGGCGCAAGCGCACCCCCGGCAAAGAGGGCAAGCTGGGCGTGGAGGGGATGCGCCCCGAAGTACTGCTGGACACGCTGCGCCGGGCCGGGGCGACCATTCTGGGCGAGGACGCACCGCCGCCCCACGCCCCCTTGACCAAAGCCGACCTGTTCGCCCTGGGTCTGACCGGCCGACCGGACAGCAGCACACGCCGGGCCGCCCTGCTCAAACAGCTCGACCTGCCCGAGCATTTGAGCGCTAACGCCCTGCTGAGTACCTTGTCCGCCCTGTACACCAAAGAGGAATTGGACGAGATTTTACAAACCATATCGGAATAAAAAAAGCATCTCACAGATTCTGTGAGATGCTTTTTTTATTAGGAATTGTCACGCTGCACACGCAGCAGCGCCAAGGGCTGCACCGCCACGGGCAGCTTCATGCGAAAGCGCATCTGGGGATTTCGGGGTTCTTCTAAGTAATTGCCCTCCATATCCTCCATGGCGGGCGCGGCAAAGGCCACCGGCTCCAGACCGGGGCCGATCAGTTCAATTGGGTCGTCCTTGGCAAACTTGTTGCGCAAAGAGAGGATGGCGTTGCCGTCGCCGTCGCAGGACTCCACCTGAGCCACCACCTGCCACTGGCGGATGTAGCGGCCGTCCTCGGTATACTGCCCCGGATAGCCGTAGAAGAATCCGGTAGAATAGTGCCGGTGGGACACCTTCTCCACCTCGTCACGCCACAAAGGTGCCAAACTCTTGCCCTGCAGCGCCGCATCGATGGCGTGACGGTAAGCGTTGGTCACACAGGCGGCATAATAGGCACTTTTGGCGCGCCCCTCGATTTTCAGTGAGTACACACCGGCCTGCAACAGCTCGTCCACATGATCGATCATGCACATATCCCGGGAAGAGAAAATGTAGGCGCCCTTGTCGTCCTCTTCCACCGGGAAATACTCGCCCGGCCGCTTTTCTTCCATCAAAGCGTACTTATACCGACAGGGCTGGGCGCAAGCGCCCCGCTGGGCGTCCCGCCCGGTCATGTAGTTGGACAGCACGCAGCGCCCCGAATAGGACACGCACATAGCCCCGTGGACAAAGGTTTCCACCCCCAGCTCACGGGGGGTGCGGCTGCGGATCTCACGCACCTCGTCCAGCGACAGCTCCCGGGCCAAAATGACCCGGGAGGCACCCAACTCATGCCACATGCAGGCCGAGTGATAGTTGGTGATACCGGCTTGGGTACTCATGTGCAGTTTGACGTGGGGGGCATACTTCTGCGCCGCACGGAACACGCCCAGATCGGCCGCAATGACGGCGTCCACGCCCACCGACTCCAGCTGCTCCAGAAAGGCAGGCAGCCGATCCATTTCCCCGTTGCGCGCCATGGTGTTGCACGTCACATGCACGTCCACGCCGTTTTCGTGACACAGCTTGACCGCCCGTTCCATTTCCTCGGGGGTAAAGTTACCGGCAAAGGCCCGCATACCAAAATCGCCGCCGGCCAGATAGACGGCATCGGCACCGTAGGCCACCGCCATGCGCAGGCGCTCAAAATCTCCTGCCGGGGCCAGCAGTTCCGCTTTTTTACTCCCCTGCATAGCGGTTTACCTTCTGTACATGCTGCTCATAGGTTTTGGAATACTCATGGCGGTTGGTTTCGGGATTGAGCACGTAGTAATAATATCCGGTGTTCTCCGGATCCATGGCGGCCTGAATGGAAGCCATGCCGGGGTTGGCGATGGGCCCGGGCGGCAGGCCCTTGTGCAGATAGGTGTTGTAGGGGCTGTCCACGCCTTGATAGTCCTCTTTGGTCACAATACGTCCGGTGACATAGTAAATGGAAGCGTCAATATTCAGATAACCGGCCGTTTCACGACTGGGGTTTTCCAAACGGTTATAAATAACCGAGGCGATCTTCCGCTCGTCGGTGCCGTCGGTCTCCTTTTCGATCAGCGAAGCGATGGTCAACACCTCATGGATGGAATAATCGCTTTGCGCCACCTGCTCACGCATCTCATCGGTGAAGCGCGCGTCAAAGTTGACCAGCATCTTGTTGATGGCGTACTTGGGGTCTTCGTTGAGATAGAAGGTGTAGGTGTCCGGGAACAGATAGCCTTCCAAACGGTGATAATCACCCAGGGGAATGTCCTGCAGGAAGGAGAAGGCATAGTCGTGGTTGGCCGCCATGTTGCGCAGCTGTGCCACAGTAGAAACGCCGCTTTCCTGCATCTGTTCAAAGATCTGATCCAGCGTGCTGCCTTCCACAAAGGTCACATCCACTGTGGCCCGGTTGGCCGAAGAGGAACCCATATTGGTCACAAGGGCCAGATAGTCCATGCTGGCGTCCAGCGTGTAGGTGCCGGCCCGGATCTTCCGATCACTGTTGGTGACCGTGGCGAACAGCTTGAACAGCCACCGCTTTTCCACGATGCCCTTTTCCTTGAGCTGGTCGGCCACATAGCCCAGATCCGCCTCGGTCACTACCACCGTTTTGGTGGTGACATTGCCGTCTTCATCCTCGACCTCGATCTTTTCCTCACGGGTCTTAAAGTGCTCATCGGGCAGCGTAATGGTAGCCGAGCGCTCGGCCTTATTCAGCGCCAGCACATCATTGGCCAGCGTCCAACCATAGATGGCCAGCAAAACCGAACATCCGATCACAAATGCCACATAGAGCAGCGAACCGGTCAGATTCATCCGACGGCGGCGACGGGTAGGCGCATTGCCGCGGGCAGGGGCATTACTGCGAGCAGACGCGTTGCCGCGGGCAGGGGCATTACTGCGAGAAGACGCCTTGCCGCGGGCAGGGGCATTACTGCGAGAAGACGCCTTGCTCTGCGCAGGGCGTTTCGTACGTTTTTCGTCCATAAAAAGTCTCCTTTTCCACACACACCACAGTTTGTCCCCCGGCATAAGATAACGCAGATGGGAAACAGAATCGAGGTGAAACTAATGTGCTTTGGTAACGGGGGCGGCAACAGCTGCCTGTGGATCATCCTGATCCTCATCCTGATCTGCTGCTGCGGCAGCGGCAACGGCTGCACAGGCAACCACGGCGGCAGCTGCGGCTGCGATTGCGGCTGCTGAGTACTTGTCACTGCCGGGTATGGCGTGGGGCGTTGGCTCCGCGCCATACTTGTGTTTCCGTTAGGACAAGTTCCATTGGGATATCGTATGCGTCCCGGGGCAACCGGTCTTGCAATCGATCTTGGGGACATAGCGCCACCGTAAAGCCGGTGTATCCCATCAGATATCGGTCGTAATATCCTCCGCCGTGACCCAGCCGGAAGCCCTGCCGGTCACAGCACAGATTGGGCACTAAAATCAGCTCTATGATATCCCGCTCCACAACGGCGCAGTCCTCGCCCGGCTCGGGAATTCCATAAGCGCCCGGCCGCAAATCGGTCAGCGCAGTGATTTGAAGCGCCTGCATCCTCCGCCCGGGCAGGCATTTGGGCAGGCAAACCACCTTGCCCTGCCCCAGCAACTGCTCGATCAGCGGCAGGGTGTCGATCTCATTGCCCACACCGCAAAACAGCAGTACCGTCCCGGCCGCACGCAATTGGGGCAGAGCCAGAAAGCCCTGGATCAAATCGGCACCGTTCGGCCGGGGCAGTTGGGCCATGTTGCGCCGCAGTGCGGCTTTATCCTGTGCGGTTTGGTTCATGTGAGATAGTGCATATCGCGGCGCACCCGCTCGGCCACCTGCGCACCTTGCAGTGTCTCCAGCAGCTGAAACGCAAAATCATAAGCCGCGCCGGGGGCCCGTCCGGTGATCAGCGATCCGTCCACCACCACCGGCTGGTCCATGCAGGCGCTCACGCCCACGGCGGTCATTTCGCCTTCACACCCGGGATAGCACACGGCGCGATTACCCTTACCGATCAGACCGGCGCGGGCCAGCAGCGTGGGTGCGGCGCAAATGGCGCACAACCAAATGGATTCGTCCCCGGCCGCCTGGCGCACCAGCGCCATGGCGTGAGTGCTGCCTTCGATGGATGCCACACCGCCCAGACCGCCGGGCAGCACCAGCATATCCCCCGAAGCAAGCGCGACCTGTTCCACGGCTACATCGGCATTTACTTCAATACTGTGGGAGCTGGCCACTGTCATGCCACCAATGCCCACCAGTCTGACCTCGACCGCACCGCGGCGCAGCACATTGGCCGCCGCCAGCGCCTCGATGGTTTCAAATCCGTTTCCCAACAAGATATATACCATATTAAAGCACCTCCAAAACCATGCCCCAAATCTCCTCATGAAGCTGCTCAATGGAGCGAAGCGCCCCCTGCGCATCCACACAGTCAACCCGGCGCCAGCCGTAATACGCGGCCGCCTGTCCCGCCGTTTCGTGGCAGGTAGCCAGATAGTCGCTGTCCACCTCGTGGATATCCGCCTTGGTGTTGGTGTCGTTTTCCCGGCGGCGCAGGTTTTCCACCGCACGCTGGGTGGGCATATCCAGATAGATGACCAGATCGGGCCGGGGCAAACCCAGCTTGTCGTATTCAAAATCAGCCAGCCAGCCAAAAAAGGCCTCTCGTTCAGCCAGGGGCACTTTAGATGCCTGATGCACCGCATTGGAGGTGGTGTAACGGTCGGACAGGATCAGTCCACCCTGCCGGTAGTATTCTCCCCACACCTGCTTGAGCGATGCGTAGCGATCCACCGCGTAAAACGCCGATGCCGCATAGGCATTCACGTCCCCCGGATGGCTGCCGAACTCTCCGTTGAGATACATCCGCAAAAGAGCGGAGGAGGGTTTGTCATACTGCGGAAACACCAGCCGCTGAAAGGCCGTTCCTTCCTGCTCCAGCCGTTGGCACAGGCGCGCGTACTGCGTGGACTTTCCCGACCCGTCGGTTCCCTCAAACACAATCAGTTTTCCGGCCATGCTCACGCCTTCTTTCCCTTTGCCTTGATTGCCGACACCAGAAACAGCGGCAGTTTTGCCATGCGGCCAATGCGGCTGGGCTGCTTGAGCAGACGATACAGCCACTCCAGCCCCAGCTTTTGCCACACCTCGGGCGCGCGCTTGACCGTACCGGCGAACACATCCAGCGAGCCGCCCAGGCCGATCAAAAAGGCTGCCCCCGTTTCCGGGCCATGCTCGATCATCCAGTATTCCTGCTTGGGCGCACCCAGACAGACAAACACCACGTCAGCACCGGCCGCGCGAATCTCCTGCACCACCGACGCATCCTCTTGAAAATACCCATCGTGAACGCCGCAGACCGTCAAGCCGGGATGGGCAGCGGCCAGATTTTGTCCGGCCTGCTCGGCTACGCCGGGCTTGGCCCCCAGCAAAAACAGCTTCTTTTGATTGCTTGCCATCCAGTCGCACAGCGCGGCGGCAAAATCGCAGCCGGGTACACGCCCCTGCAACGGGCGGCCCAAAATTTTGGCAGCGTACACCACGCCGATCCCGTCGGGCAGGACCAAATCGGCGGCGTTGAGCGCATCACGAAACTGCCCATCGGTTTCGGCGCGCTGCACAAACTCAGCGTTGGGTGTGACCGCATAGTGAAACCCACCTGCCGTGATCAGTTCACCGGCACGCTGCACCGCCTGTTCCATGGTTACATTGTCAAAGCCTACGCCCAACACATCGTTACGCAAAGTGCCCTACCCCTCTCTGGACATATTTTTGTTAGTGTATCATATCTTGGAAAAAAAGTCCATTGCTATCCGCCATCTCCCGTGCCGACCGGCACGGGAATTTTTTCTGAATTGACCCTTGACATTTTATTGGTTCCGCCGTATAATGCCCATATCACTTTATCAGCTAAAAGCGTTAAAGTAAGCAAACAGGAGGAAAGAACAATGAAACGAATTTCGAAACTGATGGCGCTGGTTCTGGCGCTGAGCATGGCTCTGTCCCTGACCGCCTGCGGCGGTGATGCCGGCCAGCAGGGCGCACAGCCCGAGGATACTACTTACACCGTGGGCATCTGCCAGCTGGTGCAGCACGATGCTCTGGATGCTGCCACCCAGGGCTTTATGGATGCTCTGACCGAGGCGCTGGGCGACAAGGTCACCTTTGACAACCAGAACGCTTCCAACGACATCCCCATGTGCTCCACCATCGTCAACCAGTTCATTGCCAATGACGCCGATCTGATCCTGGCCAACGCCACCCCTGCTCTGCAGGCTGCTGCCGCCGCCACCACCGAGATCCCCATTCTGGGCACCTCCATCACCGAGTACGGCGTAGCTCTGGAGCTGGATGGCTTCACCGGCACCGTGGGCGGCAATGTTTCCGGCACCTCCGATCTGGCTCCTCTGGATCAGCAGGCTGCCATGCTCAAGGAATGGTTCCCCGACGCCAAGAACGTGGGTCTTCTGTACTGCTCCGCTGAGGCCAACAGCCAGTACCAGGTGGATGTCGTCAAGGCTGAGCTGGAGAAGCTGGGCTGCACCGCCACCCTGTACTCCTTCTCCGACTCCAACGACCTGGCCGCCGTTGCGGAAAGCGCCGTCGCCGCCTGTGACGTGATCTATGTTCCCACCGATAACACCGTCGCTTCCAACACCGGTATCATCGACAACATCTGCCGTCCCGCCAAGGTTCCCGTCATTGCCGGTGAGGAAGGCATCTGCGTCGGCTGCGGCGTGGCCACCCTGTCCATCAGCTACTACGATCTGGGCGTTGCCACCGGCAAGATGGCCGCCAAGATTCTGACCGGCGAGGCCGACATTGCCACCATGCCCATCGAGTACGCCCCTGCTACCCCCAAGTACAACGCCGAGATCTGCGCTGAGCTGGGTCTGACTCCTCCCGAGGGTTACGTGGCCATCGAGGGCTAACCTCTGCACACGCTGCACAATCATACCAATTTAACGATAAAAGCGGAAAAGGGCTTCCCTTTTCCGCTTTTATGTGGTAAAGTTACTGTTGCATGTCACGGAAAACATAAGAGGAAGAAGGAACCACCATGAATCCCACCGCATTGCTCAATGCCATGCCCGGTGCTGTTTCCCAGGGTCTGATCTGGGGCATCATGGCCATTGGCGTATACATCACATACAAGATTTTGGATCTTGCCGACCTGACCGTAGACGGTACCATGTGTACCGGCGGCGCTGTGTTTATCATGTCCACCGCGGCCGGCTGCTCGATCCCAGTGGCACTGCTGCTGGCCTTTCTCGCCGGTCTGGTGGCTGGTCTGATCACCGGTTTGCTGCACACTGCCTGCGGCATTCCTGCCATTCTGGCCGGTATTCTGACCCAGCTGGCGCTCTACTCGGTCAACCTGCGCATCATGGGCAAGGCCAACCAGCCCATCAACGCCAGCAAGTATCACCTGCTGATCTCCTCGCGCAATGTCAAGGTGCTGGGGCTGGAAAACCCCATCTTTGTGGTTGCCATCGTCGTGATTGTGCTGATCGCCCTGCTCTACTGGTTCTTTGGCACCGAGCTGGGCAGCTCCATCCGCGCCACCGGCTCCAACCTGAGCATGAGCCGCGCCCAAGGCATCAACGTAAATTTCACCAAGGTTTTGGCTCTCATGCTCTCCAACGGCATGGTGGCCCTGTCCTCGGCTCTGCTGGCCCAGTACCAGGGTTTTGCCGACGTCAACATGGGCCGGGGCGCCATTGTCATCGGTCTGGCCGCTGTTATCATCGGCGAGGTCATCTTTGGCAAGGTCTTCCACAACTTTGCCCTCAAGCTGCTCAGCGTCGTTCTGGGCGGCATCATCTACTATGTAGTTTACCAGTTCGTCATCTGGCTTGGCATGAGCGGCGACGACATGAAGCTGATCACCGCCTTGATCGTGGCTATCTTCCTGTCCATCCCCTATTGGAAGGGCAGATACTTTACCAAGGTCAAGAAGGGGGGTGCCCAGCGTGCTTAAAGTAGCGAACATCTATAAAACCTTTAACCCGGGCACCGTCAACGCCAAATCGGCTTTGAATGGCGTTTCCCTGCATCTGAAGGAATGTGAATCGGTGGCCGTCATTGGCGGCAACGGCGCCGGCAAGTCCACCCTGCTCAATGCCGTGGCCGGCGTCTGGACGGTGGATCAGGGCTCCATCACCATCGGCGGCGTGGATGTGACCCATCTGCCCGAGCA
>JAZSCJ010000114.1:0-5393 GCA_045602885.1 Oscillospiraceae bacterium | reverse complement strand
CACTGCGGCAGGCCGGTGTGCTGCTGCAGGCATGAGCGGAATCTTACAAAACGAAACGCCCCGGGTTTCCCAAGGGAAAACCGGGGGGTGTGCTTTTTTGCTCAAAAGGAAAAGATTGTTGTCGGTGGCGAAATTGGAATTGGAGTAGAGTACCAGCGTTTGGTCGATGCCGTTTTGCACGGCATAGGCGCTCAGCGGCATCTTGAAATAGCGCAGATCCAGCAGGTGTACCTCGGCATAATCCTGTGCCAGAAAGGGGGCCAGACTGTCGCAGTAGGAGTCACGCACCACCAACAGTTTTTGGTCGGAAGCGGCGTTTTCGTTGCGCAGGATGCACAGAGGCTGATTGCCCCCCAAAAACATGGAGTACTTATCCTTTTTGATCAGAAAGCTTTCGTCATACAGCTCTCCGGCGACGGGCGCGCCCTCCGGGTAGCGCTCCACCGTGATGGAGCTGTCCTCGCTGACCCAGGTGTGCATGGTGTCGGGCTTGACCCAGCCTGCACCCGAGGAGGACCAGGTAGTGCCAAAGAAGGCATCGGACACCTGCACGGGCGAGCCGGTGGGGGTGGTGTACCGGCCGTTCATGGCCTGTCCCAGCGCTTGATAGGTCTGATAGGCGCCAAAGGTAGTCCAGTGGTGATCGGTGCGGTAAAAAGCGTCCTCGCCGTGCAATGCGTCCGACAGATCGATCCAGTGGGCATCCCCGCCAAGCAGTGCTTCGGCCTGTTGCAGCATGGTGCCGTCGTCCACGTTGGGGGCATTGTCGGGCAGTCGGTCGGCCCAGACGTAGCTTTTGTCGGGGATCAGGGCAAAGTACACCGGCGTGTCCAGTTTTTCCGACAGCGCGTTCAGGTAAGCCACGCGTTTGTCCAGATCGGAGGGCAGTGAAAAGTGGGCGAACAGGGTCTGCTTGTTGTCGGTGCCGAAGTAGACCTTGTTGTTCTCCTGCTTGCCCAGAATACGCTCGCCCCAGGCCTTCAGATGGATCCACTTGTCACGCAGGGGGAACTGGTCCACCACGTAGTCCTCAAAGTCTTCCATGAACTTGCCGTTGAAGAAGTTGCCGGATTTCAGCAGACCAAGGGACGGATCGCCCAATTCCAACGTGGGCATTTGGGACAGATAGCGGTTTTCGGTTTCGGAAAAGTCCTTGTCGGGGGTGACAAAAAACAGGATGCCAAAGCCGAAGAGAAAGACGCAGAACAGCGCCGTGATAAAAATGGAATATTTTTTCGTCATGACTTTGACACCTCCTTAAAATCTGAAGTAGAGGAAGGGGTTGTAAGTGCCGTCCACCAGATAGGCCGTGGCAAGGATCAACCCCAGCACCATCAGCACAGGCAGGGCGATTTGCCTGGCCTTGCGGCCCAGCTTGTGCCACAGATTTTTGGCCAGGGGGGTGGAGGCCACGGCAGCAATCAGCAGTACAGGCAGGTAGTTGAGCAGGTAGTAGACCGTGGCGCTGTCCACAAAGCCGGTGCCAAAGCCGAACATGGCCTTTAAATAGCCGCCCAACTGGGTCATATCCTCCACGGCGAAGATGGTCCAGCCTACCATGATCAGCAGCAGACCGTACACATGGCCCACCCAACGGGGGAGCTTTTTCAGCACAGCGGAGAACCAGAACTTTTCAAAGACCAGCAGCACGAAGTAGAATAGCCCCCAGAACAGGAAGTTCCAACTGGCACCGTGCCAAATGCCGGTGGCTGCCCAGACAATGAGCAGATTGAAGATCAAACGGGGCTTGGACACCCGGTTGCCGCCCAGAGGAATATACATATACTCCCGGAACCAGCTGCCCAGCGAGATGTGCCACCGCCGCCAGAATTCGGTGGCCGAGCGGGACAGATAGGGGTAATTGAAGTTGTCCAGAAAATCAAAGCCCAGCATACGGCCGATGCCGATGGCCATATCGGAGTAACCGGAGAAATCGAAGTACAGCTGGAAGGAGAAGGCCACAATGCCCAGCCATGCGCCCAGCGTAGTCAGCTGGGCCTGCGGCGTGGCCAGATAGACATCCCACAGCGGGCCGATGGCGTTGGCCAGCAACACCTTTTTGCCCAGACCCACCACAAAGCGCTGGGCACCGGCGGCGAATTTGTCGGGGGAATGGGTGCGCGATTCCAGCTGCTCGTCCAGATGTTTATACTGCAGGATAGGGCCGGCGATGAGCTGGGGGAACAGGGTGACAAAGGAACCGAAGGTGATGATGTTCTTTTGCGTGCGCGCGTCGCCGCGGTAAACGTCAATGGTATAGCTCATGGTCTGGAACGTGTAGAAAGAAATGCCGATGGGCAACTCCAGCCCCAGAACCGGCATGAAGTTTAGCCCGATGGCAGCCAGATTGGTGGCGATAAAGTCCCAGTATTTGAAGAAAAACAGCAGCGCCAGATTGAAAATGACCGAGGAGGCTACCGCGGCCTTGGCACCTTTGAGGTTGCCCTTGTTTTTGCACCGTGTGACCAGCATGCCGTGGGTGTAGTCGATGAGGATCGAGGCGAACATAATGAGAATGTAGATTGGCTCGCCCCAGCCGTAGAAGGCCAGACTGACCACCAACAGCACCAGATTGCGCAGCTTGAGCGGTACGATATAGTACAGCAGCAGTACAATGGGCAAATAGAGGAACAGGAAATACGGGGTGGAAAATATCATAGCAGACACCTCGAAGCAAAGATACGTCTTATTCTGAGCCAAACAAAGGAAAAGCATCCCTTTTCTTGGCTCAAAACAAGGCCGGAAAAAGGGGCTGCTGCAATGCAGCAGCCCCGGAATACGGCGGGATCAGCCTTCTACGGCGGCCCGGATGGACTGGAACACAGTGTCCTGACCCTCGCACATGACCAGGGCCACGGTGCCGTTGGACAGCACCTCTACCTTGGCGGCCAGCGCGATATCGTACTGGTCGGCCAGATAGGTCTCAAAGTTCATCTGGGTGTTGGATACGTAGGTGTTCAGCGCGTCCACCACAGCCTGGGTCTTGCCCTGCTTGGGCTGGATCAGGGAGATGTTGTAGGCCTTGACGTTCATGAAGGACATATTTACGGCGTAGGTCTCCACATCCTCGGCGGTCAGACCGAGCATTTCCAGTGCCATGGGAGCCATGGCAGCGCCATCGGCATCTTCGGGCATGTTGGTGTACAGGGTGGTGTTATAGGCAACCATTTCGCTGCCGCAGTTATTGATGGCGGCAACATAGGTCTCGGCCAGACCGGAAGCGGGAGCTTCGGGAGCAGGCTGCTCGGGGGCAGGCTCGGGCGTCACTTCGGGCTCGGGCTGCTCAGAGGGCTGCTCGGAAGGCTCTTCCACGGCAGGCTCCTCGTCGAGGATCTCTTCGCCCATCACATCCTCGTCGGCCATCTCGGGGGCCTTGGCCCAGGTGGGGATTTCGGTGCCGTTGCGCAGCGCGTCGATCAGAACGTCCTTGTCAGCGGTGACGAACAGGCAGACATAGTTGCCCATGGTCACGATCTCGGAATGGGAAGCCCACTGCTCAATGGTCTCGGGGTAGAAAGCGCCGCCGTCCACCTGGGCATCAATGCGGGCCTGCAGGATGCCCTTGACGGTTTCCACATCGGCGGGGTTGGCCACCTCGACAAAGACAAACTCCATGGCCACAGCGGAGATCATGGGGGCATAAGCCACCAGCTGCTTGGTCTGGATGTCCTTCAGACCGGGATAGCTCATTTCCAGCATCTCGGCATCGGCGGCCAGATCCATCATCATGGGGGCTTCCTCGGCGGCAGCCAACATATCGTTATAGAACTGGGTCAGATCAACGGGGTTCTGGTTCTCGGGGGCGTTGTTCTGGTTGCCGCCGCAGCCGGCCAGCAGGGTCACGCTCATGACGGCCATCAGCAGCAGGGAAAGAATACGCTTTTTCATGGTGGATTCTCCTTTATGTTTGATTTTTTCTTGACGTTTTTGTGTGGTGATTTGTGTCACCGAATGGGTTAGACGGCCATGGCGCAAAAAGGTTCCCCCGAAAACAAAACTTTTTTGTGATGGCAGAATATTACGACCGCAAAGATCTGCCGTGCGGGGCGTTTTGCGCATTGTCGGCTTGCATGACTGCCGAACAAAACGGCGGAATAACGCATTTCAGTATGTATTCTAACAGAAACGGGGAGAATTGCAAGAGGAATAGCCCCTTGCGGAGTGGGTGGGAATGTGGTACAATACCATTCCAATACCAAGAAGGGAGGAGTTCTGCATGGCGGAAGCGTCCATTCGTGTGGTGTCCAACAACAAAAAAGCCTATCACGATTATTTTGTGGAGGACAAATACGAGTGCGGCATTGAACTGGCCGGAACCGAGGTCAAGTCCATCCGCAAGGGCAATGTCAATCTGAAGGACTCCTACTGCATTGTCAAGGACGGGGAGATCCGTGTGCTTGGTATGCATGTGTCCCCTTATGAACAGGGCAACATCTTTAACAAAGACCCCATGCGCCCCCGGCGCTTGCTCATGCACAAGCGCGAGATTCTGCGCCTGTATGGCAAGATGAAGCAGGACGGCTATGCCATCGTGCCGCTGTCGCTTTACTTCAAAGGCCCGCGGGTCAAGCTGGAGATCGGTCTTTGTAAAGGCAAAAAGCTTTACGACAAGCGCGACGCGGCAGCCGCAAAGGACGCCAAGCGTGAGATCGACCGGGTCATGAAATCGCGCAGAAACGATTACAGGTAATAAAAATAAAGATACATCAGGAGGAATCCACTATGGCACAGAATCCCATCGTTACCTTTGAGATGGAGAACGGCGGCATCTTCAAGGCCGAGCTCTATCCCGAAATTGCACCCAACACGGTCAATAGCTTTGTCAGTCTGGTCAACGCCGGCTACTACAACGGTCTGATCTTCCATCGCGTCATCCCCGGCTTTATGATCCAGGGCGGCTGCCCCCTGGGTCAGGGTACCGGCGGCCCGGGCTACCACATCAAGGGTGAGTTCACCCACAACGGCTTCCAGAACGATCTCAAGCACGACCGCGGTGTGCTGTCCATGGCCCGCGCCATGCATCCCAACCCCGCCGGCAGCCAGTTCTTCGTCATGGTGGAGCGCGCTCCCCATCTGGACGGCGAGTACGCCGCCTTCGGCAAGGTCATCGAGGGCATGGAAGTGGCCGACAAGATCGTGGTTTCTCCCCGTGACCGCCGCAACGACCGTCCCTTTGAGGATCAGACCATGAAGAGCGTCACCGTGGAGACCTTCGGCGTGGAGTATCCTGCACCTGAGAAGGTGTAAGGATGCTCACAGAAGGTCCTTCGCTGCGCTCAGGATGACACGTTTTTCTGTTTCGGCCTACAACGGCCTTCTTTCGTGTCATTCTGAGGAGCAACGCGACGAAGAATCTTTCTGCCGAGACGTCTGATCTTGCCAAAGAGGAGGGA
>JAZSCJ010000113.1:0-3722 GCA_045602885.1 Oscillospiraceae bacterium | reverse complement strand
AACCAGCCGCTTTGTCAAGCACTTTTTCTCGTTTTCTTGAAATTCTTCTTCCAAGCTTCCCGAATCCGTGCCCGCTCAACAGGCGCTCGATTACTATACCAAACCATCCCCAGTTTGTCAACACTCTTTTTCGTCTTTTTTTGATTTATTTTTTCGGTCTTTTCCAACCCCGTAAAAATCGCCTGTTGCGGGCAAAAGGAAACTATGGTATTCTGTATACATTATATATTAGCATGATTTGCGGAGGTCGTTTATGCCTATCAAAATCCCCGACTCCCTGCCTGCGTGCGCGGTGCTGGAGAGCGAGAACATCTTTGTTATGACCGAGCGCCGGGCGCTTCACCAAGACATCCGCCCGCTGAATCTGCTCATTCTTAATCTGATGCCCACCAAGATCGTCACCGAGACCCAGCTGCTGCGCAAGCTGTCCAACACGCCGCTGCAAATCGAAGTGGATCTGCTGCAAACGGCCAGCTATGTGGGCCGCAACACCGACACCTCCCATCTGGATTCCTTCTACACTACCTTCGACAAGGTCAAAGACAAGAAATACGACGGTATGATCATCACCGGCGCGCCGGTGGAGAACATGGAGTTTGATCAGGTGGACTACTGGCCCGAACTTTGCCAGATCATGAAGTGGACCGAGACCCACGTCCACTCCACCATGCACATCTGCTGGGGCGCACAGGCCGGACTGTACTACCATTACGGCATCCCCAAGCGCTCACTGCAGGAAAAGCTGTTCGGTGTGTTCGAGCACAATGTGCTCAAGGCCAACTCCCCCTGGTTCCGCGGCTTTGACGATGTCTTCTTTGCCCCCAACTCCCGTTATACCGAGGTTTGGGAGGAGGACATCCGCAAAATCCCCGAGCTGGAGGTCATGGCCACCGGAAGCGAATCCGGCGTGTTCGCCGTCAAGAGCACCGACTCGCGTCGCTTTTTTGTACTGGGCCATCCCGAGTACGATCCCGACACGCTGGCCAGAGAATACTTCCGGGATGTGGACAAGGGGTTGGATATCGCCGTTCCGGTCAACTATTTCCCCGACAACGACCCCAGCCAGGCCCCCATTGTCCGCTGGCGCGCTGCCGGCCAGCTGCTTTACACCAACTGGCTCAACTACTACGTTTACCAGACTACACCCTACGACCCCAGCAACATTTGATCGCAAGGGAGAGCGTTTATACGCTCTCCCTTTTGTGTATTATATAATGTATACCTCCCACTCCGGCAAAATGGGATTGAACCGACCGTGAAAAAGGGGTATGATAAAAGCACAAATTTTCCCAGAGGAGAGGTTTCATGAACATTACCTTTGAAATGGTGCAGTCCAACCCCGAAGTGCGCACCTATATCACCCAGGCCGATGCCTCGCTGATCGCGCTGGGCTTTACCGAGCACAGCTTTGCCCATGTGACCAAGTGCGCCGAAACCGCCAGCGATCTGCTGACCAAGCTGGGCTTTTCCTCGCGGGAAGCCGAACTGGCCAAGATTGCCGGCTTTATGCACGACATCGGCAATCTGGTCAACCGACACGACCACGCCATCAGCGGCGCATCCATGGCCTTCACCGTGCTCAACAAAATGAACATGGATGCCGACGACATCGCCACGGTGGTCACCGCCATCGGACATCACGACGATTCCACCGCATTCCCGGTCAACGCCGTGGCCGCCGCCTTGATCCTAGCCGACAAGACCGACGTGCGCCGCAGCCGGGTGCGCAACCGGGACACCATCACCTTTGATATCCACGACCGGGTCAACTACGCCGTGGAGCGTTCCGAGCTGACGCTGGACAAGGTCTCGGGCACCGTGACCCTGTCCCTGTCCATCAACACCGACGTCTGCGCCGTGATGGACTACTTCGAGATTTTCCTCAACCGCATGCTTTTGTGCCGCAAGGCCGCCGAATTTTTCGGACTTTGCTTCCGTCTGGACATCAACGGTCAAACACTTTTGTAAAGGCATGCACATTGCCACCCCGAACCGAAAGGAGCATTGTTATGTCAACCCCGAACAAAAAAGCGAGAAACCCCTATCTCTTCAAAGCCATTTGGCTCACCCTGGCCGCCATTCCTTTGGGCAGCACGTTCGCCTTTATCACCATGGGGGATGTAGGCATCGTTTTTTTGATCATCGCCATTGCGCTGGGCATCTGTGCCGCCGCCTTTTTCCTACTGGCCGCAATCTATGCCATTAAAGCAAAGCGCGGCAGCCATTTGAGCGCAGATGGCGCGCAGATCGTGTTCGGCGTCTTTCTCACCCTCCTTCTGCTTGCAACGGCCGGATGGGCCATTTATGACATCCAAACCAGCGTCGGCTTTTTGGCCGGACTCGCCGGCGCGCTGATGCTGATGTTTATCTGTCCTCTCCCGGCCATCCTGCTTGTCATTAACGCCATCGTCGGCATTGTCCGGCGCTGCAAGGCGCGCCGCCGCAAAGCCACGGAACAGGAGCAGATCGAACTATGAAGCGCCGCTACGATTACGATATTCTCCGCATCTTCTCCATGTTGGGCGTTATCTATCTCCATACCGCAACCGATGCGCTGCGCACACCGGATCTGGTGCCCTTGTGGAACTTTTCAAACATCCTCGCCGCCTTTGCCACCCCGGCTGTTCCACTGTTTTTCATGATGTCGGGCGCGCTTTTGCTCCGCGACGAGAGAACAAGTGATCTGCGCGGTCTGCTTTGCCACCGCCTGCCCAAGGTGTTTTTCCCTCTGTGCATCTGGTCTGCCATCACGCTGCTCTACTACGCCCTGTCGGGCGGCCCGGAGCAGGCACTGGACGCGCTGGCTCACATTCTGAACACCCCGGCCAGCTTCCCCTACTGGTTTTTGTATGCCATGATCCCCATGTATCTGCTCTCCCCCCTGCTGAAAAAAATGTGCAGCGGACTGACCCGGGCTCACTGGCACTACATGATGGGCTTATGGGTAATCTGCACCCTGGGGCTGTTCACCCTGCGCAGCTTTGTGCCCGACGCTTGGCAACCGGTCTTTACCGAGCATTGGACTTTGAACGTCAATGTGGTAGGCGGCTATCTGGGCTATTTCCTGCTGGGAGCCTATCTGGAACAACTGGAGCGCACACCATCCAAAAAGGCGCTGGCCGCCATCATCGCCGCAATGATTGCCGTCAGCATTATCGGAACCCGTTGGGACACATACGCTCACAACGCATATTCTGACCGGTTCACAAACTATTTGAGTCTGTTTACCTTGCTGCTTTCTACCGCGATTTTCCTTTTGTTCAAATCCTGTCTGCGCACTCGTACAGCCAAAGGAAAACTACCCGGCCTGCTTTCCAACCTTTCCTTTTGCGTCTATCTGATGCACCCGCTGGTAGTAGGTGCCGGAAAACTGGTGTTTACCCATCTGACCGGCCACAGCGCCCCTATCACCATCATACAGCAATTGGTTCTCTATCTGGGTATCGTTGTGATCTGTCTTTTGAGTGCATTGATACTCGCTTCGCTCAAGCCGCTTTGCTATCTTTTCACCGGCCAGCGCTGGATCGACGCCTGCAAAAGCTCCAACCTTTTTGCCCTGCTTTCCCCCAAAAACAAGACTCCGGATACTTGACAAGCCCTAAAACTATGATAAACTATTTAAGTTAAATGCGATGAGAAAGCCAATGGCAGTTACGGAACCGAGAGAGAGGGGGACGGTGGAAGCCCCTCATCCTACCTGTCAGCGCCACTTTCGAGCTGTC
>JAZSCJ010000112.1:0-5887 GCA_045602885.1 Oscillospiraceae bacterium | reverse complement strand
CCGGGAGCTGGATCTGACGCTGACCACCCGGGACCGCAACAAGCCGGAGAGCGAGCGCACGCCCATGTGCGGCGTGCCCTACCATTCGGCGGAATCCTACATTGCCCGGCTGATCGCCAAGGGCTATAAGGTGGCCATCTGCGAGCAGGTGGAGGACCCGGCGTTGGCCAAGGGTATTGTGGAGCGGGATGTTATCCGTATCGTCACCCCCGGCACGGTCATCGAAAGCACTATGCTGGACGAGGGGCGCAATAATTTCATCTGTGCCATTTATCTCTCCGACGGGGTCGCCGGATTGAGCTTTGGTGATATTTCCACCGGTGAGTGCTACGCCACCGCCTTTTCCGGGGACGGTCTGCTGGATCATCTGCTCAATGAGCTGGGCCGCTTTTCCCCCCGGGAGGCCGTGCTGTCCGACCAGGCGTATCAGCAAACCGAGCTGCTGTCCTTTTTACAGGACAAGCTCAACTGCCGCTGCGAATGGGCCGGGGAGGATCGCTTTGGTGCCGAGCAGGCCGTTCCGGCTGCAAACCGGCAGTTCCGCAAGCGTATTCAGGTGCTGGAGAACCACGAGCAGCAGGCTCTGCAGGCGGCCGGCGCGTTGGCAAGCTATCTGCAGGACACCCAGAAAACCGATCTATCCCACCTGTCCACGCTGAATTTTTATGCCGGCGGCCAGTTTATGGAGCTGGATCTGACGGCCCGGCGCAATCTGGAGCTGACCGAAACCCTGCGCGCCAAGGAGAAAAAGGGCAGCTTGTTGTGGGTGCTGGACAAAACCCGTACCGCCATGGGTCATCGGCTGATTCGCGCCTGGCTGGAGCGCCCCCTGCTCTCCCCCGTGCAGATCAACCGCCGCTTGGGCGCGGTGCAGGATCTGGTGGATGACGCCATTGGCCGGGAGGAGATCGTCCTGTGTCTGAAGGAGATCACCGACCTGGAGCGGCTGATCGGCCGCATCGTGTACGGCACGGCCGGAGGCCGTGATCTGGTGGCGCTCTCCCGCGGACTGGAAAAACTGCCCCGGCTGCAGGCGTTGCTGGACGGCTATTCTTCTGCCCTGCTGGATACGTTGCGGCAGGAGTTGGACGGTCTGCCCGAGCTGTGCCGGACTATTTCGGCCGCGCTGGTGGATGAGCCCCCTTTCTCGGTGCGGGAAGGTGGCATGATCCGGGAGGGCTGGAACGCCGAGGTCGACCGTCTGCGCGATCTTATGGGCAACGGAAAGACGGTGGTGGCCTCCATCGAGGCCCGGGAAAAGGAGCGCACCGGCATCAAGAACCTCAAGGTGGGCTTCAACAAGGTCTTTGGTTATTACATCGAGGTATCCAAGTCCAACTATGACCTGGTGCCCGAGGATTACATCCGCAAACAGACGCTGGTCAACTGCGAGCGCTTTATTACGCAGGAGCTGAAGGATCTGGAGCATGAGATCCTGTCAGCGCAGGATCGGGTCACCGCGTTGGAGTATGAGCTGTTCAGTCAGCTGCGCCAGCAAACGGCCGACCGGGTGGCGGAAATCCAGCGCACGGCGGCCGCCGTGGCGCAGGTGGACGTGCTGTGCGCCTTTGCCTGCGTGGCCTGCGCCAACCGCTACTGTCGCCCCGAGGTGGATCTGTCCGACAAGCTGGAGATCCGGGAGGGTCGTCACCCCGTGGTGGAGCAGATGCTCAAGGATGCGCTGTTTGTGCCCAACGATACCGTTATGGACGGTGGGGACGATCTGTTGGCCATCATCACCGGCCCCAACATGGCCGGTAAATCCACCTATATGCGTCAGGTGGCGCTCATCACCCTGATGGCGCAGGTGGGCTGTTTTGTGCCGGCGCAAAGCGCCCATGTGGGCATTGTGGACCGGGTATTCACCCGCATCGGAGCGTCCGACGATCTGAGCGCCGGTGCCTCGACATTCATGGTGGAGATGAACGAGGTGGCCGAGCTGCTGAAAAATGCCACCTCCAAAAGTCTGCTCATTCTGGACGAGATTGGCCGTGGTACGTCCACCTATGACGGTATGGCCATTGCCCGGGCGGTGCTGGAATATTGCGCCGACAAGAAGCGGCTGGGCTGTAAGACGCTGTTTGCCACCCACTATCACGAACTGACCGTGCTGGAAGGCCAGCTGCCCGGCGTGAAGAATTACAACATTGCCGCCAAGAAGAAAAAGGACGATATTATTTTCCTGCGCAAGATTGTGCCCGGCGGCGCCGACCAAAGCTACGGCATTGAAGTGGCCCAGCTGGCCGGTGTGCCCGGCCGGGTCATCGACCGAGCCCGGGACATCTTGGATGAGCTGCAGGAGCAGGGCTGGGTGCCTGCCGTGCCGGCTGCCGCGTCTTCAGAGGGACAAGAGCAGATCTCCCTGGGCGATCTGGGCGGCGCGCAGGTGGCCGAGATTTTGCGCCGCACCAGTGTGGAGACTTTGACCCCCATCGAAGCACTCAATCTGTTGTATGAATTGAAGCAAAAACTGTAATCGACAAAGAAAGGAGGGAGCGCCATGAAGCCAATGAAGCGGTGGAGACCGCAATTGACCCGGGAAGAACAAACCAAGGGTTTTATCTTCTTTGGCCTGTATTTTCTGGTGTTTCCCTTTCTGAAAATGGGCGTGGAATGGGCGTTTGACCACTTTTTCGGCCTGTTCCTGTCTGAAGCCATCTCGGCGGCCGTGTATTATTATATTATGGGCGTGCTGACCATGGTGGTCTTTTGGACCTTCCTGCAAAACGCAGGGCGCATTCTGATGGATTTCCTGCCGGAGAATCTGCTGGCCATGCTGACCGGCTTTTTGGGTGAGCGGATACTGAGCCTGCTGCTCAACCGCCTGCCCTGGCCGCTGGAGGATCCCACGCCGGGATCCTGGGCGCAGCAATATTCCTATTCCTACGGTGCGACCATCATCATTGTGGTGTTTTTAATGCCCATCATCGACGAGGTGCTCTTCCGAGGGCTGATCTTTGGTTCGCTGCGCAGACGCAATCGGGCGCTGGCATGGCTGGTATCCATGGTGCTGTTTATGATCTACAGCGTATGGACCTTCGCCGTGGCCTATGGCGATGCGCGCTATCTGCTGCTGGCCTTTCGCTACCTGCCCATGGCGCTGGCGCTGACCTGGTGCTATGACCGGGGCGGCTCCATCTGGTCCTGTGCTCTGCTGCACGCTGTGCTGGACGCCATCATTCTGTTCCAGACCGTTTTGTGATGTATTGAGGAGAAGGTTATGGCTCACATTCAACAATTGCCCTCCCATGTGGCCGATCTGATCGCCGCCGGTGAGGTAGTGGAACGACCGGCCAGCGTGGTCAAGGAACTGCTGGAAAACGCCATTGACGCCGGGGCGGCCAATGTGACGGTGGAGATCCGCAACGGCGGTATGTCCATGATCCGGGTGACCGACGACGGCTGCGGCATTGCCGCGGACGAGGCCGAAGTGGCCTTTCTGCGCCATGCCACCAGCAAGATCCGCACCGAGTACGATCTGGAAGCCATCGGGACGCTGGGCTTTCGCGGCGAGGCGCTGGCCGCCGTGGCCGCCGTGGCCCGGGTAGAATTGCTGACACGCACCCGGGATGCCGACTGGGGCGTGGCCCTGTCGCTGGAGGGCGGCGTGGTCACCGAGCGGGAGCAAAGCGGCTGCCCCACCGGCACCACCATGGTCATCCGTGATCTGTTTTTCAACACCCCGGCCCGACTGAAGTTCATCAAGCGTGATGCGTCCGAGGGCGCTGCTGTGTTTGCGGTGGTGCAGCATCAGGCGTTGGCCCACCCCGAGGTGGCCATCACCTTCCTTAAAGAGGGCAAAACCGAGCTGCGCACCCCCGGCGATGGGCAGCTCAAGTCGGCCCTTTACAGCGTGCTGGGCCGTGACCTTGCCCTGGGATTTTTGCCTGTTAAGGGCAGCGGCGAGGGCGGCATCACAGTATCCGGCTTTGCCAGTATGCCGGTGTGCTGTCGGGGCACCCGCGGCTATCAGCACTTTTTTGTCAACGGGCGCTACATCAAGTCCAAAACCATGACAGCGGCGCTGGAGCAGGCCTATGCCAACCAGAAGATGGTGGGCAAGTTCCCCGGCTGCGTGCTGCACGTCAACACCAAGCTGTCCTCGGTGGACGTCAACGTCCACCCCACCAAGACCGAGGTGAAATTTGTTTCCGAACGGCAGATTTTTGACGCGGTGTATCACGCCGTGCTGGCGGCACTGGACACCAAGGAAGCGCCCCGGCCCAATTTGACGCTGGAAAAGCCACGGCCGGTGGACACCGTAACGGCCAATCAAGTCATGCTGCGGGATGTAGTGCGCCCGGTACAGCCAAAGTCCTCCCCCAGTCCGGCCCCGGCAAGTCCGGCACGCCCGGCATCCACGGTGACCGAAGCTTCGCCGAAAATCAAGCCGCCGGTGATGGCTGCTGTTACCCCAACGACCTCGGTTTCCCGGCCGGTCAAGCCGGTCGTGCCCCCCACGGCGGTTCCCACGCCGCAGCCTGCCCCGGCGGCTGCCTCTGTGACGCAGGCGGCACAGCCGCCCAAGCCGCAAGCGCCGGTGGCGCAGGAAACGCTGCCCCAAGAGCCGCCGATGCCGGAGTTGGAGGTCTGCGAACAAGAAGTCTGGCGCATGGCCGGTGAGGTGCTCAACACCTACATCATTGTGGAACAGGGTGACAAAATCCTATTTATCGACAAGCACGCCGCCCATGAGCGCATGTGGTTTGACAAGCTGAAAAGTCAGGACTGGCGGCCCATGAGCCAGCTGCTGTTTACGCCGGTGGTCTTTACGCCCCGCCCTGAGGAGGGGGCGGTACTGTTGGAGCATCTGCCCCTGCTGGGCGAATTTGGCTTTGAGGTGGAGGATTTTGGCGGCGGCGCGCTGATCGTGCGCCAGGTGCCCCATGACATCGAGGCCGCCCAGGCCGAGCAGGCCCTGCTGGAGCTGGCCGAGCGCATCGTTACCACCGGCGGTCGGGCCGACCCCGCGACGGCGCGGGATGCGCTGCTGCACACCATGGCCTGCAAGGCGGCCATCAAGGGCGGCCAGAAAAGCGGCAGCGCCGAGCTGGAAGTGGTGGCCCGGGCGGTCATGTCCGGCCAGGTGAAATACTGTCCCCACGGTCGCCCGGTGGCCATCGAGCTGACCCGGTCGCAGCTGGAAAAGCAATTCAAACGAGCCTAGGGAAACCAAACCGCACAGAAAGGTAGGCAAGGTGATATGAAGAAAATAACCGGGACGATGATATGTAATCTGATCAGCGCTGCGCTGGTGCTGGGGTTTCTTGTCAACACCGCCGTGGATTACTACCGATATTCCACCACGCTGAATTCTGCGCCGTTTTCCCTTTGGATCGCAGTCAATCTGATCTGTTTCATTCTTCCGGCCATCCTTGTGTTTTTTTGTTGGCCTTGTCCTTGCCAAGAGGGCAAAGACAGGCAAAAGCGTGTCATGAAAAACAGAATTAACAAGGAAGTGGGATGTATGAAAAAGCTGCTTGCCTGGATCTTGGCAGCAATCCTTTTGATGATCGGTCTTCCGTGGTTGGCGGTAACCTTTGCGGCCGATGCGGGAATGGCAATTTGCTTCCTCTTGTTTTTTGCCGTCAATCCGCTGTTTTCGGTGGCATGCGGAATATTTGCCGGAGGGAATATCCGGCGGCGATGGGTGTTGCCTATTCTCACGGCAGGACTGTTTTTGGCCGGTGTGTGGCTGTTTTTTGACATGGGCGAGACCGCCTTTTTGGGTTATTGTGGCTGCTATCTTGCGCTTGGTGTGATTGCCATGCTGATTCGTGCGATGGTGAAAAAAAGAGCACAGTAAATTGCGGTTTATTCCATCGCACATTAACAAAACAAAGAAAACGGTGGTGCATCCCGTGGGATGCACCACCGTTGTTGTCTT
>JAZSCJ010000111.1:0-4318 GCA_045602885.1 Oscillospiraceae bacterium | reverse complement strand
CCTCACAGCCGGCCAGCAGGCTGCCCAGCATGGCTACGCTGCCGCCGGCAGCCAGAGCCTTGGCGATGTCGCCGGAGTACTTGATGCCGCCGTCGGCAATGATGGGCACATCGTACTCGGCAGCCACGAGAGCAGCGTCATACACGGCGGTGATCTGGGGCACACCGATACCGGCCACCACGCGGGTGGTGCAGATGGAGCCGGGGCCGATACCCACCTTGACGCAGTCGGCGCCGGCCTCGATCAGGGCACGGGTGCCTTCCGCCGTCGCCACGTTGCCGGCGATCAGCTGCACGTCGGGGTAAACCGATTTGATGCGCTTGACGCACTCCAGAATGTTCCGGGAGTGGCCGTGGGCCGAGTCCAGAGCCAGCACGTCAACGCCCGCCTCCACCAGAGCCTTGGTACGCTCCAGCACGTCGGCGGTCACGCCGATGGCAGCACCGACCATCAAACGGCCCTTTTCGTCACGGGCGGAGGTGGGATACACTTCGGCCTTCTCAATGTCCTTGATGGTGATCAGGCCCTTCAGGCGGAAGTCCTTGTCCACGATGGGCAGCTTCTCGATCTTATGCTTGCGCAGGATCTCACGCGCCTCCTCCAGAGTGGTTCCCTCGGGCGCGGTGATCAGGTTTTCCTTGGTCATGACATGGTCGATCAACTTGGACATATCCGACTCAAACTTCATGTCACGGTTGGTGATGATACCCACCAGCTTGCCGTTTTCGCAGATGGGCACGCCGGAGATCTTATACTTGGCGCACAGCTCGTCCGCCTCAGCCAGGGTGTGGCCGGGGCTCAGCCAGAAGGGGTTGGTGATGACGCCGTTCTCGCTGCGCTTGACCATGTCCACCTGCTCGGCCTGCGCGCCGATGGACATATTCTTGTGGATGATGCCAATGCCACCTTCACGGGCAATGGCAATGGCCATACGGGACTCGGTCACCGTGTCCATGGCGGCACTCATCACGGGGACATTCAGAGTAATCTTTTTGGTGAGCTTGGTTTTCAGATCGATGTCGGCAGGCAGAACATCGCTGGCTGCGGGGATCAGCAGCACATCGTCAAACGTCAAACCCTGCTTGACAAACTTGGTTGCGGCATCACAATTGACCATTTGTCTCCACTCCTCTACTGTCTGTTGTATTAAAAAATAATTTTTCCTATTCTACGCCCCATATCGTGGGATGTCAAGGGATGTTTTTCAACGAAATTGTGGCATCAAAGCGAGCAATTCCTGTGCTATCTTTTCCGCCGGCGTACCAGACGCCGTCCTTTTGTCCGGCAGACATGGTAATGGTTTCGCCTACCTGGCACTCCTTTAAAAAGCCGATCTGCAAACTGGACACAAACTTGCCTTGTCCTTCCCGTTCCAGTCCAATGGCGTCACAGGCAAAATCCGCATAGCGGGTATTGTTCACATGCTCATTGATATCGGCATCGCTGTAATGCATCCGCCGCTGCTCCACCGGTGTCATCCCTTCGGGCAGGCGCACCTTGTGCAGCAAGATGGACTTGCACAAGTCGCCGCCGGTGGTCAGTTCAAACTCATCAAAATCTGACAGGCGCTTGAGCTTATGGGTGTCCAGATCGGCCAGCACCCAGGTGGAGACCGCCTCGCCGATCTGCTTGCCGTCCTGGTACAGGTCAAAGTCACGGTACATGACCGCGCCCTTGCCGCCCCGGTGCCAGGTGCGCACCGTAACCTCCTCGTCCCAATGCAGCGGCTTGTCCAACCGATACCAGATCCGGGCCAGCATCCAAAAACAGTTGTATTTGTCGATCACTTCATCCCGGGATACGTGCAGCTCACACGCTGCCTGGGTGGCAGCCTCCTGCAGGATGTTCAGCAGCGAGGAGGGACGGCACTGGTTGAAGGGATCGGTATCCCGGGCACCCACCCGGTAAGTATCCTGATAAAACATATTCAATCCTTCTTCTTGATCTGTAGTGTGTGCTTGCAGCAGATGTCCTCCAGATCACTGGCGGTGGCCGCGGGCAGGCGCAGCACACCGCCGCACCGGGCGCAGATCATATCCACCGAGCTGTAGTTGACCTGCAAGTTCCACTCCCCACAGCCGCAGGCGCAGGAAATTCCGCCCCGTGCGGCAATATCTTTCAGTTCGGAGAGCACCTCGTGCATAATGATCTCATCCAGAAAAGCGCCCCGTTCGGCTTTCTCGTGGTTGAGCTTGTCCAGCGCTTCTTCCAGACGACGGGTGGCAGCAAATACAGCCCCCTCCTCGCCCACATAGCAGCAGTCCAGCCCGGAGGCAGCGCAGGAAAAGGCCAGGCACGACGCATGGAGGAACGCATGGGTGGCACACTCCACCGTGTGCTCCCGTCCGCAAAACAGACAGGGCACGCTCAGCCGGACTCGCTCGCCCATCATTTCGGTGCGCACCGCCGATTTGCCGCAGGGACAGGGCAATTGTGCCGGGGCGGCGGCAAGCTGAAACACACTGCGCTCGATGACCACCGGCTGGCAGCAATCGGGACACAAATAGGCAATGGTGCGTTTTCCTTCCTCGCTCATGGACTCAATCTCCTAAACTCATTTGAAATTAACGGATATATTATATATGAAACCTGTTGGATTTACCACCCTAATATTTTGAATTTTTTCGCCCATACTAACGCCAATCTCAAAAAATGAAAAAAGGCTGTGGAAAACCATGCACTACAAAAAGCTGGGTACCCAAACGGCGGTATTTTCCCTTCCGCCGATCATTCTCGCCCACGGCAATGTGGTGGGCAAAAAAGAAGGGCAAGGCCCCCTGGCCGATCAATTTGACTTTGTGTGCCGGGACGATTACTTTGGCCAAACAAGCTGGGAGAAGGCCGAGTGCGCCATGCAGAAACAGGCGCTGCAACTGGCACTGGATCATGCCGAAAAAGACGACAGCGATCTGGACTTTCTGCTGTCGGGCGATCTGCTCAACCAATGCATTTCCTCCTCTTTTGCTGCCCGGGCACGACAAGTCCCCTTTCTGGGACTGTACGGCGCTTGCTCCACCATGGGGGAAAGTCTGCTGCTGTGCGCCATGCTGGTCGATGCTGGCTATGGCAAGCTGGCCGCCGCCGTGACCTCCTCCCACTTCTGCACCGCCGAACGGCAGTACCGCACCCCGTTGGAATACGGCGCTCAGCGCCCCCCCACCGCCCAATGGACGGTCACCGGTGCCGGTGCTGTTGTGGTGTCCTCCCAGGGCAGCGGCCCCCGGATCACCCACGCCACGGTGGGAAAGATCGTGGACAAGGGCATTACCGACGCCAACAACATGGGCGCCGCCATGGCCCCTGCCGCCTATGACACCCTGTGCGCCCATTTCCGGGACACCGGACGCACCCCTTCCGATTACGATTTCATTGTCACCGGCGATCTGGGCAAGCTGGGCCATGAAATCGTCACTGACTTTTTTGCCAAGGACGGCATCTCCATGGAGCATTACACCGATTGCGGCCTTCTGATCTACGATTTGAAGGAGCAGGACGTACACTGCGGCGGCTCGGGCTGCGGCTGCGCTGCCAGCGTGTTGACCGGGCATTGGCTGCCCGGTCTGGAACAGGGACGCTGGAAGCGTATTCTATTCTGTCCCACCGGCGCGTTGCTCTCCCCCACCTCCACCCAACAGGGAGAATCCATTCCCTCGATCTGCCACGCCATCGCCATTGAAATGTAAGGAGAAAATATATGGAATATGTGAACGCTTTTTTGTGCGGCGGCCTGCTGTGTCTGATCGGACAGGTTTTGATCGACAAGACCAAGCTAACACCGGCCCGTATTCTGGTATTGTATGTGGTATCCGGCGTTGTATTGGGAGGGCTGGGGGTTTATAAGTATCTGGTGCAATGGGGCGGCGCCGGGGCAACCGTGCCGCTAACCGGGTTTGGCTATCTGCTGGCCAAGGGCGTGTCACAGGCGGTAAAGGAAACCGGGATCCTGGGCGCTTTTACCGGCGGCGTGACCGCCGCTGCCGGCGGCATCACGGCGGCCATCTTCTTCGGGCTGCTTGTAGCATTGCTGTTCAAACCAAAGCCCAAGGGTTGATGCCATGAAGCAGCACAACCACACCCACCTGGCTGCCCTTCTGGCCGGAGGAGCTGCCGGGCTTGCAAATGGCTTTTTCGGGGGCGGAGGCGGAATGATTTTAGTCCCCCTGCTGGTGCGCCGCTGCGGTCTGTCTCAGCGGCAGGCCTGTGCCACTTCAGTGGCCATCATTCTGCCCCTTTGCGTTTTGTCCTCAATCCTCTACTTTTTCCGGGGTGGGCTGGATCTTATGACCGCCCTGCCCTATCTGCTGGGCGGTCTCATCGG
>JAZSCJ010000110.1:0-4582 GCA_045602885.1 Oscillospiraceae bacterium | reverse complement strand
AAGAGCCGCTTGCTTGCGCGCAGGGGACGGGTCTGCTATAATAACGCACAGCAGTTGATTTTACCTGTTTTGGGAGGCGATCCGATGATCCATGAAACCTTGTCTGCGGCGCAGTTTGCACCCGCGCTGGAAGAAAGCGGCGCGCGGCTGCATACTTATGCCCGACCCCAAGAAGGCTTTCTGGCCGAACAGGGCGGCCGTTGGGGGGTATTGATCCTGCCCGGCGGCGGCTACGGTGTGGTGGCCAAAAGCGAGGGCGAGCCGGTGGCGCTGGCCTTTTTGGGCGCCGGAGTGCAGGCCTTTGTGCTGGAATACAGCGTGGCACCGGCGTGCTGGCCGCAGCAGTTTATGGAGGCGGCGGCGGCCATGGCCTATTTGCGGCAGCACGCGCAGCAATACGGCATCGCCCCGGATCGCATCGCTGTGTGCGGCTTTTCCGCCGGTGGCCATTTGGCCGGTTGTATGGCCAATCTGTGGGATCACTCCTTGATAAAGGAGTGCCTGGGCCTGACGGCGCAGCAGGTGCGCCCCGATGCGGCCATATTGAGCTATCCCGTGATCACCATGGGGCAATGGGGCAGCGATATGACACGCGGCAATCTGTTTGCCGGTGCGCCTGTAGCCGAGGAAACCTGGCTGGAGAAGAGCGTGACCGACCAAAATCCGCCCACGTTCCTGTGGGCCACCTGGACCGACGGTTCGGTTCCGGTGGAGAATACCCTGTTGTACGCCAACGCCCTGCGTGCCCACGGCGTATCCTTTGAAATGCACATTTTTAATGAAGGCCCTCATGCCATGGGTCTGGCGACGGCCGACAGCGCGTGGAAGGCAGACCACACCAACCGGCGTGCGGCTGACTGGCATCGGTTGTGCACCACCTGGCTGAAGGGGCTGCGGTAACCACACGTCAAACAGAAAATAAGTTGACAATCTGTTGGATAAAAATTGTCAACTTGACATTTTGGCGTGGGTCGCGGCAAGGAATGGGTCGAATCGGGGTGCCGACGGCGTCATGCCGTATAGGAAACAGCGCTTTGGGGCGCACGGGGTCGCTTTTTACAAAAATATCCACGTTGCAAAGAAAATTGTGCGAGGTTGTCTTTGCGACAAGGACAAATGCGTCCCCTCGACGCAGGGACTCGGCCTGTGCCAATTGACCCGAACCGGGCCGAAGTTGGTCAAAAGTGACACAAGCGCATACGGAAATTCGGTGGAGTTGTATACTTAAATTGATTGACAAAAACAGATGGGAAGCATATAATTGTCAACAATCCGTTTGGATACATTATAAGGAGGAAAATGAAATGAAGAAGATTCGTGTTCTCTCGCTGGTCATGGCCCTGGCTCTGTGCTTCGGTCTGCTGGCTGGCTGCGGTGAGAAGCCTGATCCCGAGACCCCCAATAACGATGCTAACCAGGCCGCTGGTACCTTTGCTCTGGGTATGACCGGCCCCCTGACCGGTGACGCTGCCATCTACGGCGTGGCTGCTTCCAACGGCGCTCAGATCGCTGTGGATGAGATCAACGCCCTGGGCGGCATCCAGTTCACCTTCCAGGCTGAGGATGACGTGGCTGACGGTGAGACCGCAGTCAACGCCTACAACAAGCTGATGGACGACGGTATGCAGATCCTGATCGGCACCGTCACTTCCGGCGCCGGCATTGCCGTCTCCGCTGAGACCTTTTCTGACCGTGTGTTCACTCTGACTCCCTCTGCTTCTTCCGCCGACGTGACTGCCGGCAAGGACAACGTGTTCCAGGTTTGCTTCTCTGACCCCAACCAGGGTTCCGGCTCCGCTGTTTACATGGCCAACAACATGCCCGAGGCCAAGATCGCTGTGATCTACCGCAACGACGACGCTTACTCCCAGGGCATCCGTGACACCTTCATGGCTGAGGCGACTGCCAAGAACCTGAACGTGGTTTACGAAGGCACCTTCACCAAGGATACTGCCACCGATTTCTCGGTTCAGCTGGCTGGCGCTCAGTCCGCCGGTGCTGACATGATCTTCCTGCCCATCTACTATCAGCCCGCTTCGGTCATCATGAGCCAGGCCAACGCCATGGGTTATGCTCCCACCTTCTTCGGTGTGGACGGCATGGACGGCATCCTGACCATGGAAGGTTTTGACACCACTCTGGCTGAGGGCGTCATGCTGCTGACCCCCTTCTCCGCTGACGCTGCCGATGAGCAGACCCAGAACTTCGTGGCTGCCTACCAGGCCAAGCATGGCGAGGTTCCCAACCAGTTCGCTGCCGACGGTTATGACGCTGTGTACATTGTGTACCAGGCTCTCCAGGAGGCTGGCTGCACTCCCGATATGACCGCTGCTGAGATCTGCGAGAAGCTGGTCGCTGTTATGCCCACCATCGAGTACTCCGGCCTGACCGGCAAGGGTCTGACCTGGAACGCTGCTGGTGAGGTTTCCAAGGATCCTCTGGCTGTCGTCATCGAGAACGGCGTTTACGTCACTCCCTAATTTGGGACCTAACATTTGATATGCTTTGTTGGGGCGGGCTGCCGGGAGAAATCCCGGCACCCAACCTCTGTTTCTATAGAGGAAACAGCGACAGCGGTTTTTCGATCACTGCCCCTGTTTCTTTTATAGAAAAGATAGCAAAATAAGAGGTGCGTTTATGGAATTTCTCAATTATCTGATCAGTGGCATCAGCTTGGGAAGTATCTACGCCATCATCGCGTTGGGCTACACCATGGTGTACGGCATCGCCAAGATGCTGAACTTTGCCCACGGCGATGTGATCATGGTGGGTGGATACATCTCCTTTTGTGCCGTGTCCTACTTGAATCTGCCCGGCTGGCTGTCGGTGATTCTGGCCATGCTGGTTTGTACCGTGCTGGGCATCGTCATCGAGGGTCTGGCCTATAAGCCCCTGCGCCAGGCTACGTCGCTGGCCGTGCTGATCACGGCCATTGGCGTCAGCTATTTCCTGCAAAACTCCGCGCTGCTGATTTGGGGTGCGTCCCCCAAGGTGTATGCCCCCGTGGTGGGCGGCCAGCTGGAGCTGTTTGCAGGCCAGTTGAAGATCTCCTATGTGACCGTGCTGACCGTGGTGGCCTGTATTGTGATCATGCTGGCTTTGACCTGGTTCACCGGCAAGACCAAGATGGGCAAGGCCATGCGTGCCTGCTCGGAGGATAAGGGCGCGGCCCAGCTCATGGGTATCAACGTCAACCGCACCATTTCCACCACCTTTGCCATCGGTTCGGCCCTGGCGGCGGTGGCCGGCGTGCTGCTGTGCTCCTACTCGCCCTCATTGATGCCTACTACCGGCTCCATGCCCGGTATCAAGGCCTTTACCGCCGCCGTCTTTGGCGGCATCGGTTCCATCCCCGGCGCTTTGCTGGGCGGTATTCTGCTGGGCATCATCGAATCGCTGGCCAAGGCGTATATCTCCACCCAGCTGGCCAATGCCATCCTGTTCGCCGTCCTGATCGTGGTGCTTCTGGTCAAGCCCTCCGGTCTGCTGGGCAAGTATGTGCCCGAGAAAGTGTAAGGTGACGGCATGAAGAATAAGTTGAAGAATCTGAAAAAGACCACCAAGATCGATTTCGCCACCTATCTGGGCGTGATCGTGGTGTTTGTTGTGGTGCTGATGCTGCAGAACCTCGGCGTGCTCAGCCGTTCCATGTCGGGTATGCTGGTGCCCATCTGCTGCTATATCGCCATGGCGGTTTCTCTGAACCTGACGGTCGGTATTCTGGGCGAGCTGAGCCTGGGCCACGCCGGCTTTATGAGCGTGGGCGCTTTCTCCGGCGTCATCGCCTCCATGAGCCTGCAAAACGCCATCCCCCTGGCGCCGGTTCGTCTGGCGGTGGCCATGCTGATCGGTGCGCTCTTTGCCGCCATCGCCGGATTTTTGGTGGGTGTGCCCGTTCTGCGTCTGCGTGGCGACTATCTGGCCATCGTGACGCTGGCCTTTGGCGAGATCATCAAGGATCTGGTCAACTGCCTGCTGGTGGGCTATGACTCCAACGGTCTGCGCATCGTGTTTAATGTTTCCGGCAAGATGACCATCAACGATCTGGGTCTGGACGAAACCGGCGTTGCCATCATCAAGGGCGCGCAGGGCGCTACCGGAACGACCAAGATCGCCACCTTTGTGGCCGGTTTTGTGTTGGTCATGCTGACCTTGATCATTGTACTCAATATGGTGCGCAGCCGTACCGGCCGTGCCATTATGGCCATTCGTGATAACCGTATCGCCGCAGAGAGCGTGGGTATCAATATCACCAAGTACAAGCTGATCGCCTTTGTGACCTCGGCCGCGCTGGCCGGTGCCGCCGGCGCGCTGTACGGCATGAACTATTCCAATCTGGCCGCCAGCAAGTTTGACTTCAACACCTCCATTCTGGTGCTGGTCTTTGTGGTGTTGGGCGGTCTGGGCAATATCTGGGGCTCTATCATTGCCGCCGCGGTGCTGTATATCCTGCCCGAGGCACTGCGTGAGTTTGCCAACTACCGTATGCTGGTGTACGCCGTCGTACTGATTTTGGTCATGCTGGCCACCAACAATCCCCAGCTGAAGGCGCTGCTGCGCCGTGTGATCCCCGGGCGAAAGG
>JAZSCJ010000109.1:0-7165 GCA_045602885.1 Oscillospiraceae bacterium | reverse complement strand
GGAATTGAAATCAAAAGGGGACCCCACGAAATCGAAATTTCGTGGGGCAAACTGGCGCGATAATACGCATTAAGTCGGAGGCCAAGCGGTCTTAGGAAGACAATTGATAGATTCAACTCCTTGGCTCACAGAACGACATGGCTACGATCCGACTTGGAATTGAAATCAAAAGGGGACCCCACGAAATCGAAATTTCGTGGGGCAAACTGGCGCGATAATACGCATTTGATTCAGAATTTTGGGTTCAAGGACGAGTAAGATTTCCCACTGATAAAGCGGCGGTCACGGGCAACGCTATATGCAAGGAGGAGTTGTCTATGACCGCCCAAGCTTTGTGGAATCTCTTTCTGCGCACGGGTTTGCCCGAAGCGTATCTGCTGTACTGCAAAATCCGGGGGACTTGAGTTCCCCGTACATAGGTGACGTTATGCACATCGTGACAAAAGGCATTGTCCTGCGCGAGGTCAATTATAAAGAGGCGGATAAGATTCTGACTGTGCTGACCGAAGAGGGGGGCAAGCGCACCGTCAAGGCGCGCGGCTGCCGCCGCAAGGGCAGCGCGCTGGCGGCCTGCGCCCAGCTTTTGACCTGGTCGGATATGACGCTGTTTGAGTACAAGGACTATTATACCCTTAGTGAAGGCGCTACCCTTACCCTGTTTCGCCATGTGCGTGAGGATATGGAAAAGCTGGCCCTTGGTTCCTACTTTGCTGAAGTGACCGAAGCGGTGGCCGAGGAGGGGCAGGCTGAGCCGGAACTGCTGTCGCTGCTGCTCAACTCGCTGTATGCGCTGGACACGCTGAATAAGCCCCTGCCGCTGGTCAAGGCGGCCTTTGAACTGCGGCTGTTGAGCGTGGCCGGTTATGCGCCGCTGGCCGATGCCTGCGGTGTATGTGGCCGACCCGAGCCCGAGGGCGCCCAGCTCAATTTGAGCGAAGGCGTACTCCATTGCGCCGCCTGCCGGGATGAGGTGGGCGGCGGCATCTCCATGCCTCTGTCGCCGGGCGCTTTGTCGGCTCTGCGGTATATCGTTTACGGTGATCCCAAGCGGCTGTTTTCCTTTTCTCTGGACGAGCACTCCATGAAGCAACTGGGCGACACGGCGGAAGCCTTTTTGCTGACCCAGATGGAGCGCGGCTTCAAAACGCTTGATTTTTATAAACAGGTGCAGATCTGAACGTTCCGATTTTGCAGTGTGTTTCGGACAAGCCGATACGGCGAACTGAAATTTGCCGTAAATTTAAGAAGGGGAGTTCGCCAATTTCAATGTTTTCTTCCGATATAACGGCAAACCTTCTTCGTATAATTTAAATATTCTTCTCCGAAAGTTTCCGTTAAAAAATCCTCTTCTACATTCACAATCTGCAAATGGAAGAATACCAATACAAAACCTGTAGCAAAACAAAGATACCAATTGAAGAAAGAAACCAAAATCCCTGTATGCATCATGTCAAAGCCTAAAAATGCAGGATTTCTGCTGATCGAATAAATCCCTGTCGTTACAAGGTTTGTTTTGTCTTCTCTTGGAACTCCGGCTCTCCAGTTGTTTTTCATTTGCAATACGGATAAAATAAATGCAATCACACCAAGCGCAATGATTACGATTCCTGCAATTCTAACGGATATGTGTGTTGTGCCATGATAAAAAATAATACTGATGATTTGCAGCACCGGAAGTAAGCATGTTGCGATTTTGAGTGTTACCTCAACAAATTTTACAAAGCCTTCTTTTCCTTTTCCGAGTTGGTCCGTATGGATCCCTTGCTTTCGTTGCTGAAGCATTTTTGCAAAATAGCAAAGATAACATATTGTCATTAAGAAGAAAGCCGTTGCTTTTATATACATGATTTCCACCATCCTTTTCTGCTTGTTGTTGGGAATACAGAAAAAACTGAGCCATAAAAAAGAGGTCTGCCGCATACCGTGGCAGACCTCTTTGCTCACACATTCTCCACGTGTAGCGCCCGCATGGCGTTCAAAACGGCCAGAACGGAAACGCCCACGTCGGCAAACACGGCCAGCCACATGGAGGCCATGCCCAAAGCACCCAGCAGAAGCACCAGCGCCTTGACCAGCAGGGCAAAGACGATGTTCTGCCGCACGATGCGCAGGGTGTGTCGTGCGATGGCAATGGCGTCGGCTACCTTGACCGGATTGTCGTCCATCAAAACCACGTCGGCCGCTTCGATGGCGGCGTCGGAACCCAGCGCGCCCATGGCGATGCCCACGTCGGCACGAGAGAGCACAGGCGCATCGTTGACGCCGTCGCCCACGAAGGCCAGCGTTCCTCTGGTGGAAGCGGCCAGCATCTGCTCCACCCGTGTGACCTTGTCGGCCGGAAGAAGCTGGCTGTAGACCTCGTCCAGCGCAAGTTGATCGGCCACGGCCCGGGCGGCCGCTTCGGTGTCGCCGGTCAGCATGGCAATGGTGTCCACACCGCACTCTTTGAGGTCGGCAATGGACTGCTCGGCGTTGGGCTTGAGCTGGTCGGCCACCGTTAGATAGCCCAGATACTGCCCCTCACGGGCCACATGGACTACCGTGCCGATTGCCGCTTCGGCGGCAATGGACAGCCCCAACTGTTCCATCAGTTTGGCGCTGCCTGCGCAGACGGTTTGCCCGTCCACTTTAACGCATACGCCCAGACCGGGTTTTTCCTGTACCTGGGACACCCGGCCCAGATCCAGCGGTTGATCCCAGGCCTGGCGGATGCAATGGGCGATCAGGTGTTCCGACCAGGACTCGGACAGGGCGGCCAGCTCCAGCAGCTCATCGCGGCTGCAATGTTCGGCGTGGATCTCGGCCACCCGGAACACACCCTGGGTCAGCGTGCCCGTTTTGTCAAAGACGACCGTTTCGGTACGGGCCAGCACTTCCAGATAGTTGCTGCCCTTGATCAAAATTCCGGCCCGGGAAGCGCCGCCAATGCCGCCAAAGAAGGTCATAGGTACTGAAATGACCAGCGCGCAGGGGCAGGAGATCACCAGAAAGGTCAGCGCCTGATGCAGCCACCGCATCCAGTCGCCGTCCCCCAACAGGGGCGGCAGCACGGCCAGCAGCAGGGCGGCGGCCACCACAGCCGGTGTGTAGTACCGGGCGAATTTGGTGATAAAGTGCTCCGCCCGGGCTTTTTTGCTGCTTGCGTGCTCCACCAAATCGAGAATACGGGACACGGTGGACTGGCCGTAGGGTTTGGTGACCCGAATACGCAGCAGGCCGGACAAATTGATACAGCCCGAAATGACATCGTCCCCGATACTGACGTTGCGAGGCAGCGATTCGCCGGTCAATGCGGCGGTGTCCAGCGAGGACGAGCCTTCCAGCACCACGCCGTCCAGCGGAATGCGCTCACCCGGCTTGACCAGTACGATCTGCTCTACAATAACCTCGTCGGGGGACACCATTTTGGTGTCGCCATCCAGCTCCAGTCGGGCGTAATCGGGCCGAATGTGCATTAAATCGGCAATGTTGCGGCGCGACTTGCCCACGGCGTAGTTCTGAAACAACTCGCCCACCTGATAAAAGAGCATGACAAAGACGGCTTCGGGATATTCGCCGATGACAAAGGCGCCCACCGTGGCAAGGGACATGAGAAAATGCTCGTCAAAGACCCGGCCTTTGGCGATGTTGCGCGCCGCGTGCCACAAAACATCCCAGCCGATGACGGCGTAGGGCACCGAAAAGATCAAGGCGCGCAGCCACCCTTTGGTGGGCAGCACGGCGGCGACGATCAGTAAAAGGGCCGATGCAAGGATGCGAACAAGGGCGTTTTTGAGCGTGCCTGCGTGGGTTTGGCGGTGTGTCTGTTGGCTGCAGCCGCAGGAGCAGGAGGTGTGTTCGTGTTCACTCATGGTTATTCCTCCACATGTTGCAGACCTTGATTGATGATAGCGCGCACATGATTGTCGCTTAAAGAGTAGAACATGGCCTTGCCCTCCCGGCGGTACTTGACCAGTTTGCTCTGCTTGAGAATACGAAGCTGATGGGAAATGGCCGACTGAGTCATGTCCAGCAGTCGGGCAATGTCGCACACACACAGTTCCTTTTCAAACAAAGCGTACAAAATGCGGATCCGGGTGGAGTCGCCAAAAATCTTGAACAGTTCGGCCAGATCGTACAAAACCTCCTCGTTGGGCATCTGCGCCTGCATTTCGTGCAGGGGGTGATCGGTATGTACGGTTTCGCAGCAGGGTATGGTTTCCCGACGTTGCATAGCAATCAACCTTTCGTATGAATAATTGTTCATACGTCCATTATAACGACGGCGGCGCAAATGTCAACCCCTCTTGTAAAATAGTATGGTTTGTGAGAAAATATAGGACAAGAATTGCAACTGTGAGGGAATGTTCATGTCCGAACTGTTTGAAAAGTCCATCCGTACGCTGGAGCTGCCCCGGGTGTTGGAGCTGCTGGCGCAGCAGGCCTGCACCGAGGAGGGGAAACAGCGCTGTCTGGATCTGCGTCCCATGACCGATGCCGACGACGTGCGCCGTGCGCTGCAAGAGACAACGGCGGCGCTGAATATGCTGGTCACCAAGGGGTCGCCCGGTCTGTCCGGGGTCAAGCCGGTGCGTGCCTCCTTGCAGCGGGCCGATATGGGCGGCAGTCTGAACACCCGGGAGCTGCTGGATGTGGCGGGTGTGCTGCGTGCCGCCCGATCGGGCCGGGGGTACGGACTGGAGGAAGAGGAAAAAACCGTCATCAGCCACCTGTTTGCCAGTCTGACGGCCAATAAATTTTTGGAAGAGAAGATCACCACCTCCATTGTGGGCGAGGAGGAGATCGCCGACGCCGCCAGCAGCGAGCTGGCCACCATCCGACGCCATAAGCGCGCCACGGCCGCCAAGGTGCGTGATATTCTCAATAAGATCCTGTCCTCCAATCAGGCCAAATACCTGCAGGAGAGCATTATCACCCAGCGCTCGGGCCGGTTTGTGGTGCCCGTCAAGTCAGAGCACAAAAACGACGTACCCGGTCTGGTGCACGATGTGTCCGGCTCGGGCGGCACCTTTTTCATCGAGCCCATGGGTGTGGTCAAGGCCAACAACGAGCTGCGTGAGCTGGAGGCCAAGGAGGAAAAGGAGATCGAGCGCATCCTGGCGCAGTTGAGCGCCGAGTGCGCCCAATTCAAAGAGGATATTGCGCAAAACTACGATTTGATCGTGCTCATCGACTGCATTTTTGCCCGGGCTCAGCTTTCCAGCCGGATGCGGGGCATGGAGCCCAAGCTGTCGGATCGGGGGATGCACCTGCGCAAGGCGCGCCATCCGCTTCTGGACCCACAAAAGGCGGTGGCCAACGATTTGATGCTGGGAGAGGAGTTTGACACGCTGGTGGTCACCGGCCCCAATACCGGCGGCAAGACGGTTACGCTCAAAACTTTCGGACTGCTGACCCTGATGGCGCAATGTGGTTTGCACATTCCGGTCAATGACGGCTCCACCGTGCGGGTGTTCTCCCGTGTGCTGGCCGACATCGGCGATGAGCAGTCCATTGCCCAGAATTTGTCTACCTTTTCTTCGCACATGGTCAACATTGTGGGCATTTTGGAGCAGGCTGACCACGAAACGCTGATTTTGTTTGACGAGCTGGGCGCCGGTACCGACCCGGTAGAGGGCGCTGCGCTGGCGGCGGCCATCATCGAAAGTGCCCGGGAGATGGGTGCGCTGGTGTGCGCCACCACCCACTATGCCGAACTCAAGGTCTATGCCATGACCACCCAGGGAGTGCAGAACGCCTCCTGCGAGTTCAATGTGGATACGCTGGCGCCCACCTACCGCTTGCTCATCGGCATTCCCGGCAAGTCCAACGCCTTTGCCATTTCCCAGCGGCTGGGCCTTTCCGAGTATATCATTCAAAAGGCGGCCGACCGACTGGATGCGGAAAACGTCCGTTTTGAGGATGTGCTGACTCAGCTGGACGCCCAGCGCCAGGCCATGGAGCGGGAAAAGGAGCAGGCGGCCCGACTGCGCCGTGAAATGGAGGAGTCCTCCAAAACGGTCCGGGAATACCGCAAAAAGATCGAAGAGGAGCGGGCCAAGGCGGTGGAAAAGGCTCAGTCGGAAGCCCGCGCCATCATCGAGCAGGCTCGAACTACCGCCGACGAGGTGTTCAAAGAGCTCAACGACATGCGCAAGCAGCAGGCTAAGCAGTCGGACTGGCAGGCGGCCAACGATCAGCGCGCCAACCTGCGCCATAAGCTCAATCAGGCGGAAAACGCTCTGGGAGCGCAGGAGGAAGAAGAACTGCCACCCCCCACTCGGGATGCGGTGGCCGGCGACACGGTAGAGCTGGTCAAAATGGGTACCCGGGCCACCGTGCTGTCGGTCAGCAAGGAGGGCGTGCTGCAGCTGCAGGCCGGTATTTTGAAAATCACCGCCAAGCAGGAAGAGGTACGGGTGCTGGAGGGCGAGGCCCAAAAGACCAAAAAGCAGGCCGAGCGCATGGCGCAAAGCGCCCAGCGCAAGCTGCGTGCCGCCGCGTCCAGCGAGATCGACCTGCGCGGCATGATGACCGACGAAGCAGTGGCTGCGGCCGAGACCTTTTTGGATACTGCCATGCTGGGCCGTCTGACCCAGGTGACCATCATCCACGGCAAGGGCACCGGCGCGGTGCGCAAGGCCATTCGTGATTATCTCAAACGCAGCAAATACGTCAAATCCTTCCGACCCGGCCGCTACGGCGAAGGTGAGGACGGTGTGACGGTGGTTGAATTGAAATAATTGGATATAAAAGCGGAAGATTTTATATAAAATGTCATTGACGGTTGGCGTGAAATTTGTTATTCTATAGAAAAGTTGCTATGCGATTATATTACATGGGGAGAAATGCTTTATGTATATGAAAGAAGCTGTTGTCAACAATCAGGTCGGTCTGCACGCACGGCCTGCGACCTTTTTCATTCAGAAGGCCAACGAATACAAAAGCTCCATTTGGGTGGAGAAGGACGAGCGCCGCGTCAACGCCAAGAGCCTGTTGGGTGTGCTCTCTCTGGGTATCGTGAAGGGTACCTCCATCAATCTGATTGCCGATGGTTCCGATGAAAATGAAGCCGTGGACGCTCTGGCTGATTTGATCGCAACCAACTTCTCGGAGTAACGTGCGTTTTGGAAAGTACAGAGCCCCTGGGCGGGGCGACCTCTTTATATACAGGGAATCGTAGAAA
>JAZSCJ010000108.1:0-8938 GCA_045602885.1 Oscillospiraceae bacterium | reverse complement strand
CAAAGTCGTTGGCGATCATGGCCCAGATGCCGCTGGAGTCCTCCAGCAGATCGGCCTGTCCCGCATAGCTGTACAGCGTTCCAAAGGAGGCCACGATCTCCTCCTTGGCGATCAGACCGCTCAGGGTCGCCACAGCCGCCTTCCATGCCATATCGCCCATCCAGCCCAAAGGATAGAAGATCCACGCAATGGCGTTGCCGATGAGTGCCAGAATGGAATCGTTGTTGTCCTGTACCATAGTAAACGCGCCATCCACAAAGCCAAAGCCCTGCAAGAACCATAGCACCACGCAGGAAACCAAAATCACCGTACCGGCGCGCTTGACAAAGGACCAGCCACGCTCCCAGGTGGTACGCAGAACGTTGCCCACGGCCGGTGCGTGATAGGCCGGCAGCTCCATCACAAAGGCAGCCGGATCGCTGGCAAAGGCCTTGCACTTTTTGAGGATCACGCCCGAAACCACCACGGCGGCAATGCCGATAAAGAAGGCCGAAACGGCAACCGCCGCCGAGCCGCCAAAGACCGCACCGGCAAACAGACCCATAATGGGCATCTTGGCGCCGCAGGGAATAAAGCCGGTGGTCATAATGGTGATTTTTCGGTCGCTGTCCTGCTCAATGGTACGGGAAGCCATAATACCCGGCACACTGCAGCCGGTGGCCATTAGCAGAGGGATGACCGACTTGCCGGACAGACCAAACTTGCGGAAAATGCGGTCCATAATAAAGGCCACACGGGACATATAGCCGATGTCCTCCAGAATGGACAGCAGGAAATACAGCACCAAAATCTGGGGCACAAAGCCCAGCACGGCACCCACGCCGCCCACGATGCCGTCCTGGATCAGCCCGTACAGCCAGTCGGCCACCACAGGCTCACCCCCGGCATTGAGCAGAAAACGATCCAACAGACCGGGGATCCACTGACCAAACAGCACGTCGTTGGCCCAATTGGTGCCTATGGTACCGATGGAAATAGGCCAGTCGCCCATGGCAATGGCGTACATCAAAAACATGACCAGCACGAAGATGGGCAGCGCCAGCACCCGGTCGGTCACAATGCGGTCGATCTTGTCCGACATCGAAAGGCTGCCCTTGGGCGCTTTTTTCCTGACCGCCCGGGCGACTACGCTGCCGATGTAGTTATAGCGCTGATTGGTGATAATGCTCTCGGCATCATCGTCCAGCTCCTGCTCACAATCCACGATATGCTTGTCCAGATGGGCACACAGCGCATCATCCAGCGCCAGCTCGGCCATGACCTTTTCGTCGCGCTCAAACACCTTGATGGAATACCAGCGCAGATAGCTTTGCTCCACCTTGTCCTGAATGGACTCCTCAATGTGGGCCAGCGCGTGCTCCACACTGCCGCTGAACACATGGGGCGGCTCATGGCTTTTGCGTGCCTGCACCTGCGCCACCGCCTTCTCGGCGGCCACCAGAGCGCCCTCATTTTTCAGCGCGCTCATCTCCACGACCTCGCACCCCAGCGCGGCGCCCAGCTTTTCCAGATTGATCTCATCGCCGTTTTTGCGCACCAGATCGATCATGTTGACCGCCACCACCACCGGGATGGCCAGCTCGATCAGCTGGGTGGTCAGATAGAGGTTGCGCTCAATGTTGGTGCCGTCCACGATATTCAAAATAGCGTCGGGCCGTTCCTGCACCAGATAGGTACGGGCCACCACCTCTTCCAGCGTATAGGGCGACAGCGAATAGATCCCCGGCAGGTCCTGAATGATCACATCTGTACTGCCCTTCAGATTGCCCTCTTTCTTCTCCACCGTCACGCCGGGCCAGTTGCCCACGTGCTGATTGGAGCCGGTCAGAGCATTGAACAGCGTGGTTTTGCCGCAGTTGGGATTGCCCGCCAGCGCAATTTTGATTTCCATCGATACTTCTCCTTCCACCAAGAATTAGTTTCAACTAACCCTTTTGCAGACAAACGAGATCGTTTACAGGATCTCGATCATTTCCGCGTCGGCCTTGCGAATACTCAGCTCATAGCCGCGCAGATTCAACTCCATGGGATCGCCCAGCGGCGCCATCTTGCGCACAAAGATCTCGGTACCCTTGGTGATGCCCATATCCATGATCCTTCGCTTGATGGCGCCCTCTCCGTGCAGCTTGGCCACCACAACGGTATCGCCCACCCGGGCGTTTTTCAAGGTCTTCATGGCACATCCTCCTTGCTCAAACGGTGCATATTACAAACAGCGCACGCCCAAAATTCAATCAGTTAGATAAAACTAACACACGCGCAAATCAAATGGGTTAGGCCAACCTAACCCAAACCACGGTTAGTTTACATGAACTACAAAATTTTGTCAAGTGCTTTTGGAAAATTTACGGGGATCGTTTTGCAAAACGATCCCCGTAATAAGTCAGTCCACAATCCCAAATTGTGCGTAAATTGTCTGCGTGTCAAAATCGCCGGGGCCACGGAAGAGCATCAGCTCTTTTTCTATGCGATACGACCCGGCCGGCAGTTGGCCGTACAGGTATTCCCAGTTGACCGGCCACTCCACCGCATCATTGGCGGCAATCAGATAAGCCTCCATGGTCCAGGAGATCTCCCCCTCCGGAATCAGCGTGGGCACCGCTTCCCATGCCCCGTCTGCACCGGCGCGCTCCAGACAGAAAGCGCTTCCGGTGGTCAACTCACCGGGCATCTCCCCGGAATGGGTGGCAATCAGCGTCAGTCCCGAGGGCGTTACCTGCTGCGCCGTCAGCGTCACGCCCCAGACATCGGTCGTCTGGGATAGCACCGGCTGCATATCGCCGTCGGGCGGTACCTGTTGGGGTTCTTCTTTGGCTGTGCAGCCGCCCAGCAGCGACAGTGCTGCCACAACCAGCATCCATGCGATCCATTTTTTCATGGCAATTCCTCCCTTTCCCCTTTTTGACGCTCTCGGCGTCAAAAAGTTCCGATCAAGCGCAGCTTTTCCTCCCGGGACAGGGCCTTAATTTCCAGTTCCCGGCGCAGGGCAGCGCCTTTGTTTGACACCGATTCCCAATAAACCGGCGTGACCGGCCCCCGGCCACGGGTGTATTTGGCCGCCGTACCCCGATTGTGCTGGGCAAGTCTTCGCTGTAGATCGGTGGTGATGCCGGTGTACAGGGTGTCATCGGCACAGCGCAGAATGTAGACCGTGTATTCCATCGGCATGCTCCTTTTCTCAAGCGCTTCTATTTTACCGCAATCGCAACGACGGCGCAAGAGCCCCATTTTGCTTGCCCGGGCGCAAATGTCAAGGAGAATTTTGACAATCTCTGAAAAAACTATATTGGTCTGCCGACCTCCCACAAAAATCTGAAAGCGTCAAGACCACAAAAAAACCTTCCGGCTCTGACGATCCGGGAGGTTTTTTTGTGCGAGTGGCCTTATGGCCAGTCTTGACACTATCAGCTTTTCATGGGGGAATGATAGCAAGCAAAGCTCTGCCCGAGCTTTGCTACACCTACTTTTCACGATGGGAGGACGTGGGGAGAATGGCGAAGAAGCAGCACTACATGACGTGGGAGGAACGCATCAAACTTGAAGCATACCTACGTGCTGGGAGATCCATTGCATGGATCGCCCAGCAGATGGAGTTCAGCCGGCAGACCATATACAACGAGATCAAGCGTGGACGGTATGAGTGCGTCAAGAAGATTCACGGCATTACACAAGATACAGTCGAATACTCCGCAGACAAGGCACAGCAGATATATGAGTACCGGCAGACGGCCAAGGGAGGGCCATTGAAGATCGGGCAAGACCGGGCATATGCGGAATTCCTGGAACAGAAGATTATACAGGATAGATATTCACCGGCGGCAGCCATTGCAGAAGCAAAGAAAGCCGGATACACAACCTCCATCTGCGTAACTACTCTATACAGTTACATAGACAAGGAGGTTTTTTATTATCTGGGCAATAAGCACCTATGGGAGAAAGCCAAGCGCAGACCAAAGGCACAACGGCCGGAGCGGAGGTTGCCCAGAGCGAACAGGCCCAGCATAGAGCAACGGCCGGAGTACATTGGAGATCGGCAAGAGCCGGGGCATTGGGAGATGGACTTGGTGATCGGCAAGGGGAACACCGGGCCGGTATTGCTGACTATGACAGAGCGAGTTACCCGAATGGAGATCATTACGCTACTGCCAGACAAGAAAGCTGCCACGATCAGAGGGGCGATAGATCGGATGGAAAGGCAGATGGGAAGTAGGGCATTTCGTGACAAGTTCAAAAGCTTTACGATTGACAATGGGAGCGAGTTTGGAGAGCATGAGTTACTGCAAAAGTCTGCCAGAGGAAAGGGGATTCGGTTTGATGTTTGGTACTGTCATTCGTACTCGTCATGGGAGAAAGGGACGGTGGAGAATCACAACCGAATGATACGGCGGTGGTTTCCTAAAGGCACAGATTTCAGCAAGGTGACAAAAAAAGAGGTAGCGGCCGTCCAAGACTGGATGAACCACTACCCACGCAAGGTATTGAATTGGGGAACACCGGCAGAGATGGCAGCACAGGTCTGGGCGGCGTGACTAAAACCGGGCATCGTCTGCGTAATATTCCAGCTTAGGCTTGTCGGGGATCACGTGAGAATCGAAGTACTTGCCCCAGCGAGGGATGCAAGTATATGTCCAATTCCAGAAGGGGCAAATTACGAGGTCTTGTGCAATGCGAGATTCGGCTTCTGACGTGGATTCGGTAATGGTGATCTTACGAGTGATGCGCTTACCCACGGTGAAGATTCGGGCAACGTTGATATGCAAAAACATACCGTCACAGAGATCACGAAGTTTCTTATCTACATCGAAGGACTGAGAAGCCATATACACTTTAACCTTGTAATGACGCTGCAACTTGAAGAAGTCACGGACACAAGGCTTGAATACCTTGTAATCACGATTATCCCAGATCATACCGACTTCATCAAGGATATCCATAGGACACTCTCCACCTTTCGTAAGTAAAAACCGCATCGAGGAAATGCATGTCATTACACAAACCCAATACATAGTGATTGCCGGTAGTGCCAGGGGAGAGAGGAATATAGATTGCACCATCAGAGCCGAAGGACGAAGAACCGTAGGTAGAGTGGAGATCGTTGACATGGTTGTCATAAAAGCTGGACATTTCTTCATCTACATCCATTCCGCAATACTCACAGAGATAAAATAAACCGGCTTGCCCATCAAGGGTAGTAGGCTGCTGTATAATCTTATGACGCTTGTTGCTGTCAGTCGGAGCATACGGGCAAACATCTTCTTCCAAAAACACACCACCAATCAAAGCAGCAACATCTCTACCAGCAGCACCCATAGAATATAGCAAATCCATATAAGAACCCATCATATGAACTGTTTGAAGTGGACTTGAAGCCGAAACCGAAAGAGTGAAAAATGAAAAACACATGACAACACACAAAAATAATGATATAATCCGTTTACTCATAAAGCACACCACCAAAAGGAGGAATTATTTTGGACTGGAATAATGTACAGATGCTAATGGCAATTTTTAGCATCATATTCGTACTCATTGGTGCAATCGGAATACCGGCGTTAATTATCTTCATCGTGTACAAACTGACAAAAAAGCTTATCAAATACAACGCCGAGTGCAAGGCAAACGCAGGCAAAAAAGAAGATTAACCAATCACCCCACCAAAGGACAGGCAATGCCTGTCCTTTTTTTATTCTTCGCCTTGCGAAATGGTCAGCTTGGGTGTGGCTTCCGGCTGATTGAGAATCAGCCAATCCAGACAGGCACGTGCCACCGGCCAACTGAATGTGCGACAATGCAGCACACCACCGGCATCATATACGCAATACAGCATTTCGTTTCTCCTTACGATAAATATGGACTTCGATAGGTATGAGCCGGGAAACCGAGCATCGGCAATTGCTCAAATTCTTCAATCTGTTCCGGGGCGAGTTCTTCGGCCGGATCAAACAACTGCGTAATATTAGACAAGTCGAGGTAATCAAGCCAGAAGTCCCAGCTTACGTCCCGAACAAAACCAGAGGACACGTATGGGCCGTGATGATCCAAATACCGCTCCAGATCAAGACGCTCACCGTAAATCGACCCAAACGGCAGCGCACGGCGCAAACCCTGGGAGCAAAAATAGGTATGATTGCCCAGTTCGGTGACCGAATTTTGCATCTCTTTAGACAGATACTTGACCAAGTACGCAGATACAGCGTCTTGATCCTTGATCTGGCCAAGGGAGCAATACCCGAACTTCTGCGCATAGGCGTCCCAGTTACGATATCCACCCTCCACAAGCGAGATGGGATGCACACCCGGCACGAAATAAGAAAGCGCTTCTTCGGGCAAGCCAGAGATCAGACCATGCATGTGCCATGCGCCGTTCTTATGCTTTTCCGGAACCAGCACATATCTGAGATCCTCATAACCCGACTGCTTACGCTGATCACGGACGAACTGCGAGAAGCGACTACGAAACACAAAGAGATCATAGCGGTTCATCTTGGTTTCATCCAGAGTGCCGGAGAAAAAGAACTTCCAATCGTTGCACATGGCAAGCTGATAGATAACCGACTTTGCGCGAGAGAGGGCAGCGGCCAGCTTTTGGTCATGTGTAGTTGCGGTATCTTCCGAAGATTGGTCGGCTATACGGCAGCCACGTGGGGAATTGAATCGAATAAGCTTATAGACACCCTCACGGTAGTACTTCACGTTATAGGTCGGATCATAAGAAATCATTGTGGTATCAAGCCTTTCCCGTAATTCGTTAATAGGTCAAGTGCCCAACACCGACCGCAGCCGGGGAGCACTTTGGGATGGCAGCTTGTCATCACGACAATCTTGATCCGATGATAATTAAGAGTTGACCCCCGGCATGAATGGGAGGTATCACGCCGGGGGTCAGAAGAAGGAGATTACTCAACAGGCTGGATGAGCGCCAACCGTGCTTGACCCTTATAGTCGGGCAGATAGAACAGATGCACATCATCACCGATGGTCGGCTCATACCCGGAATCTCGGAATACGCGATCATTGCAGGTTTCCGTCAAAACACCGCAGCCGATCAGATTATTTTCAGCTTCATCCTCATAGACCATATGAAGCTGGGTCAAAGTGCGAGGATCACCGGTCTGCTTGTCCTTGTAGTTAATGCGAGTTACGCCCACGATTTTGAAAGTTCTCATACTAAACACTCCTATAAAAAAATATGTATCTGGACTGTATGTCCAAATACATATTAAAACCCACCTTTGCTTGCCCGGGTGAATTTTTTGGTTGATAATTCACGGGTTGTGTAGTAAAATAATTGTCAGTCCTGTCGCGGCTTTCGGCGCGCGGCAAGGCCGCACTAGTCGGGGAGTCAGCGGTGCCCTGTACCTGCAATCCGCTACAGCAGGGATGAATCCCGGCCCCCGGACTTTCTTTGTGTCGTCTGCCCATGGCAAGCAGTGATGACCGTTCGGTCCTGCGCAACGTTGCATTGCGAACCGTGTCAGGCGGGGAACCGAGCAGCACTAAGCAAACCGCAGCGTGTGCCGCGGGGATGCCGAGCGTGAGCCGGCTGCCATGGTTACGGGCATAGAGAAAGCTTCAAAGGCCGGTGTGCGGTCTTGCCGCGCGCCGAACCTATTTCACAGGTTCGGCCAACTTTTGATGACGAGGTGATGACTCATGTATCAGGCTCTATACCGCAAATGGCGTCCACGCACCTTTGATGATGTGGTGGGCCAGGAGCACATCACCGATACCCTGCGCCGTCAGGTGTCTACCGAGCGCTTGAGCCACGCCTATCTGTTCACCGGAACCCGGGGCACCGGCAAGTCAAGCTGTGCCAAGATCCTGTCCCGGGCGGTCAACTGCGAGCACCCGGTCAACGGCAGCCCCTGCAATCAATGCCCGTCCTGCCTGGGCATTGAAAACGGCTCCATTCTGGACGTGGTGGAGCTGGACGCCGCCTCCAACAACGGCGTGGATCATGTGCGCGCCCTGCGGGACGAGGCTATCTACACCCCGGCCGCCGTCAAAAAGCGTGTCTACATCGTGGACGAGGTTCATATGCTCTCCAACGCCGCTTTCAACGCCTTGTTGAAGATTCTGGAAGAGCCCCCCGCCCATCTGATGTTTATTCTGGCCACCACCGAACTGCACAAGGTGCCGGCCACCATCAAATCCCGTTGTCAGCAGTTCTCCTTCCGCCGCCTGCTGCCCACCGAGATCTCCACCCGGCTCAATCACGTCTGCGCCCAGGAGGGTCTGGCCCTTTCTTCGGATGCCGCCGCCCTGCTGGCCCGACTGGCCGATGGCGGCATGCGCGACGCGCTGTCCATGCTGGACCAGTGCGCCGGATATTCCGACACCGTAGACGTGGCCCAGGTTCTGGATGCGCTGGGTCTGGCCGGCAATCTGGAAACGGCCAGACTGATGACTTCCATCGCCCGTGGCGAAACCGCCGCTGCGCTGGAAACCTTAAGCCAGCTGTACGCATCGGGCAAGGAATTGCGCTCGCTGCTGGGTGAGTTGGCCTGTCTGGCCCGGGATCTACTGATTCGCAAAACCGCCCCCCAGGGTGGCAGCGCCCTGTTGACGGGCGGATATGACGAGGCCACCATGCGTGCGCTGTCCGAACTGCTGCCCCCGGCGCGCCTGCTGCAGATGCTTACCATCCTGCAGGCCACCACCGCCGATCTAAGCCGCAGCACCAACCCCCGCACCGATGCCGAACTGTGTCTGATCCGTCTGTGCGATCCGCAGCTGGACGGCAGTCTGACCGGACTGACCGCCCGGCTGGAACAGTTGGAGCAGCGCATGGAGCACGGCATCCCCGCCGCCGCTGCCCCGGCACCGCAGAGTGTACCCCCCGTCCAACCGGCCGCACCCGCGGCGCCGACGGACGAAGCGGACGATCTTCCCCCCTGGGATATGGATCCTCCCCCGGCGCCCGAGCCCGTTTCACCGC
>JAZSCJ010000107.1:0-17137 GCA_045602885.1 Oscillospiraceae bacterium | reverse complement strand
CATTGTAGAGGAGGTTTACCAACTGGGCCATCAGCGACGGCAGGGCCAGCGAGAGCATCAGTCTGCCCAATGGAGCAGTGCCCAGCCGTTGGTCGCTGCGCTCAGTCATTGGCGCCCTCCGGCAGCTTGCAGACGTCGATCCATTCCAGAGCTTTGGAGCAGCGGTAAAGCTCCTCCAGATTCAGCTCAATGGCGCTGGAAGGACTGCCTACAGCGGGGAAAACAGTGGTAAAGCGCTTGAGGGATTCGTCCAGATAAACCGTGACGCCCGGCTTGATGGCGAAGGGGCACACACCGCCCACGGCATGGCCGATCAGCTCTACCGCCTCGTCGGGGGTCAGCATTTTGGCCTTGGTATGAAACTGACCCTTGAACTTGCTGTTGTCCACCTTGGCATCGCCGGCGGCGACGACGAGAATGGGGGCCTCGTCCACTTTGAAGGAAAGAGACTTGGCAATGCGTTGGGGGGCGCAGTTTAAGGCCTGGGCGGCCAGCTCCACCGTGGCGGAGGATACGGAAAACTCCAAAATGCGCTCCTGCATTCCGAAGGTCTGAAAATAGGCTTTAACGGCTTCAATGGACATTATGATGCAACTCCTGTTTCTTTGGTTAATTTCAGATGTTTGTGTCGAGGATGGTCACGGGGCGGTGGTCTTCCCTTGGGAAAGTGCGGTTAAAAGAGTGCGGTAGAACCGCTCGGGCTGCGTGCGGTAGCTGGCGGCCAGCTGCGTGGCCTGCGCCTCGGTGGGGGCATACAGTTCCAGCGTCATCAGATTGCCGTCGTTGTCATCCAACGCCATGCGTACCGTGAAGCCGCTGCTGTCGGGGCGGGGGGAAATCTCAGCGCGGATCTGTGCCTCCTGCCGCAGACGGATGTTGATTTGTGCCAAGTTCTGGTCGCAGCGCTGGCGCACGGAAAAGGGCAGGCTTTCCTCCAGTGCGGCACCGTTTTTGCGGCCTTTTTCGGTGATGCAGTAGCGGCCCTGCTCCAAAAGCAGATGCCCGGATTCCACCAGCTCGCCCACCGCCTGGGCAAAGGAAAAGTAGTCCACGCCGTCATCGCACATGGAAAGATCGGTCAAAGCGGCCAGATCGATCGGTGCGGCGGTGCGGGCGGTTAAATATAAGACAAGGACTTTGATGTCCACCTTGTCACGAATGTATCCTTGTTGGGGCATGGTGCTCCCCCTTTCATCGCGTATTGTTATATTATACTTGAAAATCCAGGGAAGAACAAGTCGAAATTCCATGGGAACGGCAGGGACAAGACAAATGCAGTTTTTCCACTGGGAACTATACAACGCCGGGGCAGGTGTGGTACAATGGATGCATCGAAAACGCTTGACAGACGGGAAAGGATTCGTGGTATTCATGAAGCAAAAGATGATCGCAATGTGTGCTGTCCTGGCGCTGGTGTTGACCGCCTGTGCAACCGATGCGGGCGGAGAGGCACCTGCGCCCGAGCCTGCGGTGCCGGACGTGCCGCCTGAGGTCGTCGTGCAGCCCGAACCGGAACCGGAACCGGAATATGACGGCCCGGTCAATCCATTGACCGGGTTGCCGCTGGCGCAGGAGTACGTCAATGACCGGCCGATCGCAGTGATGCTCAACAATCTCAAGCAGGCATTGCCGCAGCAGGGTAACGGACAGGCTGACATTATCTACGAAGTTCTGGCCGAAGGCGGAATTACCCGTATGCTGGGCGTGTACCAAAGCGTGGAGGGTGTGGGCGAAATCGGCTCGGTGCGCTCGTCCCGGCCCTATTATCTGGAGTTGGCGCTGGGGCATGACGCCATCTATCTCCATGCCGGCGGCAGCGAAGAGGCTTACAGTAAAATCAAAGAGTGGAATGTGACCGCGCTGGACTGCGTGCGTGGCCCCTATGAGGGCAGCCTGTACTGGCGTGACAAGGACCGCATCAAAAACAATGGCTGGGAGCACAGCGTTCTTACCTCGGGCCAGACCATTCTGGAGCTGTTTCCTACCTATACTTTCCGCAAGGAGCATCGGGAGGATTTCTCCTGCCAGATGCAGTTTGCCAAGGACGGCACACCCGTGGACGGGCAGGCGGCGCAGAGTATTGAAGTGCCCTTTTCCAAGTATAAGACCGGCGTGTTTACATACGATGCCCAGTCGGGTAAATATTTGGTAGAGGAGTTTGGCGCGGCTTACGTTGACGGCAATACGGGGGAGCAGGTTTCGGTGACCAATGTGCTGATCCTGAAAACCGCCTGCAAGCCCATTCCGGGGGATGACGCCGACCGCATTACCGTGGATCTGACCGGGCAGGGTGAGGGCTGGTTTGCCTGTGGCGGCAAGATCCTTCCCATTTGCTGGAGTAAGCAAGATCACAACGCGCCGCTTGTATACACCACGCAGTCCGGCGTGCCGTTGACGCTGGGTGTGGGCAACAGCTATGTAAATATCATTCCGACGGAAAATCAGATCACCGTGAAGTGAAATTGCAATAACGATAAAACAACCGCCGCAGAATATTTCTGCGGCGGTTGTTGTTTGTTTGGGTTAGGCGTAGAATGCGTGGTTGCCGATGGTGGCAATGCACTGCTTGTTGCGCGAGGCCCAGCAGGTAATGCCGGCACGGTTGAACCAAAGTGCGTCGGGCAGGATGACTGCACCTTCCAGACACAGCTTGGCGGCGACCATGCTTTCCGCATTGGGGTTGAGATAGATGGTGCCGTTGCGCACGGGGGTGAACTGGTTGGTCTGGAACACAACGCCGTAAATGGTGTCGGGGAAGATGGGATTGGCGACCCGGTTCAAAACCACGTTGCCTACGGCGATCTTGCCGTTGAGGGGCTGGTTGCCGCTTTCGGCGTGAATGATGTGCGACAGCCAGTACAGGGAATCGGAATTGTAGTACTGATCGGCGGGGAGTAGTGCGCCTGAGCCACGGATCAAAGTCGTGTTGCCCGTTTCAGCGTCCCAGTGAACCTGTGCGTCAAAGATGGCTGCCAGAACACGAACAGGCACCCAAATTGCGCCGTCGATCAGCAGTACGCCATGGGGAACATACAGGCAGCGGTCATTGGCCACGATGTATTTGGCGTAGGGGTAAACGGTAAAGGAAAGGTTCTCGGCCGTGACAATGGCGTGGTCCACATCCCATGCAACAACGGCGTCGGGACGAATGGCCTGTGCCATGGCACGCAGGGGGACATAGTTGCTGCCTTCGTGGAGATAGGGCTGTACGTTCTCCACCACGGTGTCGTCCACCAGGATATCGGGGCCTTGATTGGTATTCTCTTCTTCGGTAGAAGTGGCGGAATCTTCGGTTTCGTTGTCTTCGGTCGTGCTGTCGTCTTCCAAGGTAATCTCAGTACTTTCCTCTGTTACGATAGTTTCCGTTGTAATGTTTTCCTGAGGCAGAGCGGAGAGTTCCTCGAAAGCGGTGACCTGCTGCACAAATACGCCCAACACGAGCAACATGCTCAGGACGCGGCAGGAGATCCGTTTCAACATACGAATATACACTCCTTGTTTTTAATATGCAAATATTGTAACCTATTGTAACTCCTTTGATACCAAAAAGCAACAGAAAGTTTTGTCGCAGCCAAGAATTTGTGTATTGTGGCGCACCAAATGCAGGGAAAACCATAAAATGGAGTGGAAGGTAACCAACATATTTCTTATTTAATAGGAGGGAACACCATGCCTGAGAAGGTCGTGCCCGGTCCCGTAGGTGACGCTGCCTGCATTCGGGAGGCCGTGTGCATACACACCAAGAAGATTTTTGATTCCTGCCGTGACAAGGATTGTGTGGAGGATCTGCGCTTTTATCCGACTCAGCAATCGCAAGCGGTGATCGACCGTGCCATCAGCGTCAAGGCGGGCAAGGCCGAGCTGCTGTATGTGTACATTGATGTAGAACCGGTGGGGTTCAACCGGGGATTTTTTACGGTAGACGTGCGCTATTTCTACCGGGTCACGGCCAACGCCTTTGTGGGTGCGGCTCGTCCGGTAGAAGTGTGCGGCCTGTGTGTCTTTGATAAGCGGGTCATTCTCTTTGGCAGCGAAGGCTCGGCCAAGGTGTTCCGCTCGGATGTAGTGTTTGAGGATCTGGATGAGCGGAGCATGCAGTATGGCAATCTCCCCACCGCCGTGGTGGAGGCCGTAGACCCTATTGTGCTCAGCGCCAAGCTGGTTGAGGTGTGCGAGTGCCGCAGCTGCGAATGTGGCGAGATGAGCGAGGTGCCCCCCGGCATCTGTGCCTGCTTTGGCAGCGAGCTGAACTTTGGCTGTGAGGGCAAACGCATCTATGTGACGCTGGGGCAGTTTTCCATCATTCGCCTGGAACGGGATACCCAGCTGCTCATGCCGGCCTACGATTACTGTATGCCCGAGAAGGAGTGCAGCTGTGACGCAGGCGGCGAAGAGGACCCCTGTGAAATTTTCCGCCAGGTGAAGTTCCCGGTGGATGAATTCTTTCCGCCCAACTGCGTTCGGGGCGCCCAGACGCACTGTGGCTGCACAAGCTGCGAATGAAAAAATAACGGTATCCGAGATCACTGATCTCGGGTAACGGCCGAATTCGGGTGCTACAACAACCCGGCGATACTTGGCGTTGATCGCCAAGTATCGCCGGGATTTGTTTTACAGGTTCGATTGAAATGAGGATTGCTCTTGCGATGAAAGTTATACTTTTAATTTGGCGTCCAGCCCGGGGAAATACTTTTTCAGCACAATGGGCTTTCCGGTTTCATTGATAAAGCAATGGGTCGAGGTTGCGTTTGCCACCAATTCGCCATTGGCCTTGTCGGTCATGGTGTAAGCAAAGGTCAGTCTGACCCCGGAATAGCTGGCAACACAGATGTCGATTTCAATTTCATCGCTGTATGTGGTTGTGCGCTTGTATTCGCAATTAAGCGAAACGACCGGGGAGGCAAGCCCTGCCTTTTCCAACATGGTCATGGGGAAGCCGGATTCGGTCAGAAAATGCATTCGGGCTTCTTCCATGAACCGAATGTAGTTGGAATGGTGGGTGATCCCCATTTTGTCGGTCTCATAATAGTTGACCTTATGTACATATTTACTCATAGGCAGACTCATTTCTGATGATTCATCAGCTCGCCCAAGGTGGTTTCGCCCCAACTGTAATTGGTCAGGTAACTCCCCTTGAACAGCTGCGCATATTCCTCTTTGCCGGAAAGGTACTGATACAGATCGCACTCGACCTTTTCCAACACAACCCGGCGCTTTCCGTCGATGGATTCCACAATATCGGCAATGCCGTACTCCTCCAGCGTACTTTTCAGACGCAGGGCGACCTTGCGGTATCTTGACAGCGTCAAGGTATTGGCCGATTCGTCTTCCCACAAAAAGCTGATGGCTTCCTCCGAGGTGACATATCCGCCCTTGCGATCCACAAGCAGCGCGAAAAGCTCTTTGGATTTTTTGTTGCGGAAGGCGATTGGCGTATCACCGACGAATACATCGAAATATCCGAAGGTGCGGATGGACACCGTGCGGTTTTCCGGCAGACCGTGCTTGTCCATCGAGGTACTTCCGTCGGCTTTGTAAAGCATAACGTAGCGCGAAGCGTTGGAATTGGGCTCTTTTTCGGAACAAATTGCTTTGATTTTGCGTTTTGTTTTGGTGTGATAGTCAAAGTAGGTAAACTCTGCCTCGCCCGTTTTCAGCAGCTCCTCAAAATCGTCATAGGTTGCATCGCTGTATGCGGCGAAGTGGTCCAGCGGCGTGTAGCGCTCGGTCAGAGGCAGCCACTCCTCTTTGGTGTAACCAAAGAATTCATACACGTTTTCGGTTGCGTACAGGGGCTTGATCAGACCCTGCGGCGAAACCTCAAACGCGGCAATGCCGTCAGAAAACTGCATGATCAAATCACGCACATTTCCCTTTAAGTGATCGTTTTCCACCTTCAAGGCGGCGGAATCTGCGCTGTCCCTGGTTTTGCGGCAGCAGAAAAAGCTTATCGCCTCGTCCACCCGGATAAACATGCTGGTATATTGCTTGATGCTGTTGTCGGTAGAGCGGGCGTGATAGGTGATCTGGGGGGGGGTGCCGCCCGTTGCGTCCAGCCGCTTTTGGGAGAAATCCTGAAAGAAGCGGCGCACGCCATCCTGCTCCTCCGGCGAAACCGAGGCGATCAGCCACTTTTCCAACGCATCCTCCAACTGCATGGAAATGTTCTCAAAACGCTTGAAATAAGAGGTGTCCTCGCAATGCAGGCATTTTACGGTATTGGCGTCCAGATTGAACTCAAAAATCTTGTCGTACACTTCGCTGAGTGCCTGGAGATAGCGCTTGTTCTCGCTGTTTTTCCGATCCTGATAGCGCTGTGTGATATCCATGCAAATGCTTTGAAATTCGACTTCACCCTGGTCGTTGACCGTCTTTGTGACCCAGCCAAAAATATTGGCACGGGTACCGTCGCAGCGCAGCAAGGTGATATCTCCGGCGATCGGCGCATCGGCCGAGTAAACGCGATGAAGATATTTTGAAAATCTGCGGCGCTCTTCCATGGGAATCATTAGGAAAATGTTGCTTTTGTACATTTCCAGATAATCCATTTCTCCGTTTCTTGTTTCGGGGAAACGCAGAATTTCGATCATCTTTTGGTTGATATATGTGATGCGCGGCTGCTTTTCGCAGGTGTATCGCAAAAACCCGAAGGGAACAGTTTCCTGCAGCAGGAGCAGGTCACGGGTATCGGTTTTGATGTCTGTGATATCGGTCAAAACCGAATGGGCCACATCAGTTCCGTCCTCCAGCGTTTTGGGCGTAATGGTATCTTTTACATAGATGACAGTACCGTCTTTTTTTACAAGGCGGTATTCACCGGTAAGTGTTTGCTTTTTCGAGATGACCGTTTGGATGAAATCGGAGTAGGCCGGGCGATCGGCCGGATGCACCCATTGAACATAGCGATCAGTGTTGTCATCCAGCAGTTCGTCCTCCTGCGCGCCAAGCAATTGGCACAAATTATGGCTAACATAGTTGAGATGAACCGGGGCGGTCAACACATACTGGTGAAAGCCAAAGATCTGATGCGCCAGTATTTCTTCCATGTGGTTTAGCGTATGGTTCATAATAACTCCTTTTGCAGAGGGACACCCCTGCCAACGGACTGCATATAAATTCATACTGCATTATAGCACAAAAATACGGCGAATTCTCTATTTTTTGAAAAAACAAAAAATTATTCCATTGCGGCAAGCGCCGCTGCCCGGTTTACTCCGATAAAACACAGAAACGCACAGGGGAACGGTGTGCCGTTACGCTTGCGCGCGCAGCACCGTCTTTTGGATCTTTCCGCTGATGGTTTTGGGCATTTCGGCTACAAACTCGATCAGACGAATCCACTTATACTCCGCCATCTTCTGGTTGCAGAAATTTTTGATCTCCAACTCCAGCTCCTGGGAAGGGGTATGGCCGGAGCCCAGGACAATAATGGCCTTGATGGCCTGGCCTCTGAGTGTGTCAGGGACGCCGATGACGCTGCATTCCACAACGGCAGGGTGCTCCATGAGGACATTTTCCACTTCGTACGGGCCAACCCGGAATCCACCGGTTTTGATGATGTCATCAAACCGGCCGTGGAACCAATAGCGGCCGTTTTCATCCATATATGCCGCGTCGCCCGTGTGGTACACGCCGCCGCGCCAGACATGGTTGTACTGCTGCTCGTTGTCGAGATAGGCGGAAAATACGCCGGTTTGTTTGCCCGGCTTTTCGGGGATGATGACAACCTCGCCGATCTCGTTTGCGCCGACCTTTTCGCCCTGTTTGTTGCGCAGCTCGATGTTGTAGAAGGGCGACGGCGTGCCCATAGAGCCTTCCACGGCATCGCTGCCCGTGAAATTGGCAAGCAGCAAGGTGGTTTCGGTCTGGCCATAGCCCTCGCAAAGGGTCAGTCCGGTGCGCTGGGTAAACTTGCGGAACACCTCGGGGGCCAGCATCTCGCCTGCGGTGGATGCATGCTTGAGGGTGGGCATATCGGGAATGCCCTTGCGCACAAGGTAACGATACACCGTGGGCGGGGCACAGAAGGAGGTCACACCATACTTGTTGATGATGTTGCAAAGCTGCTTGGGCTCGAAATTGTCAAAATCATAGACCATGACGGCGCTTCCGATCAGCCATTGTCCGTAGAGCTTTCCCCACGATGCCTTTGCCCAGCCGGTTTCGGCCACGGTAAAGTGCAAGCCGTTGTCTTCGGCCTGCTGCCAGTACTTTGCCGTGGCAATGTGGGCCAGCGGATAGCTGTATTCGTGGATCACGCCCTTGGGATAGCCGGTGGTGCCCGAGGTAAAATACAGCAGCATGGGATCGTCGGCGCGGGTTTGCACACGTGCAAACTCTTCCGAGGCCGATTCCATTGCCTTGGTCAGATTTTCAAAGCCGGCGGCATCCTGCTGCACGCACCAGAGCTTTGCCGTCATGTCGGCCTCCCGCATGGCTGCGATAATTTTTTCAGGAACTTCGTTTTGTGTGGTGCAGACGATGGCCTTTGCCTTGGAGGATTGGAGACGATATACCAGATCGCTGACCGTCAGCATGTGCGTGGCCGGAATCATTACAGCGCCCAGCTTGTGCAGAGCGATCGCCGCAAACCAGTATTCGTAGTGGCGCTTCAAAATCAGCATCACGCGGTCGCCCTGTTTGATGCCGGCGTCACGAAACACATTTGCCATGCGGTTGCTGTGCTTTTTTATATCTGCGAATGAAAAGATGTGCTCTTCGCCTTCCACGTTGCACCATACAAGTGCGCGCTTGTCAGGCGTTTCATCTGCAATTTTATCAACAACGTCATAACCGAAGTTAAAGTTGTCGGGATATTCCAACGTTAGTTTTTGCACCTTGCCGTTTTCGTCGACAATTTCATTGCAATACTGTTTGTATACGCTCATACTTACTCCTTAATGACTGCACTGGCGCCCAGATTGCGGAATCGGTCATAGCGGTGCTGGGTCAAATCCATGTCGTTGGACAGCACTCGGATTTCTTCCGTTAAAAGTATACGAATGCGGTCATAAAACTCTTTTTTGCCAAGGTCGTTTTCGGAAAGGATCCGCTCGATCACGCCAAGGCTTTTGGCGTCCTCGGCCGTCAGCTTCAAGCTTGCCGCGGCAGTTTCTGCCTGGGCCGAGTCCTTCCAGAGAATACTGGCACAGCCTTCGGGAGAAATGACAGAATATACGGCGTTTTGCAGCATCCAAACGCGGTCAGCGACCGCAAGAGCAAGGGCACCGCCGCTGCCGCCCTCGCCGATCAAAATGGAAATGATGGGAACGCAGAGGGTGGACATTTCCAACAGGTTTTCGGCAATGGCCTGGCCCTGTCCGCGCTCTTCCGCGCCGATGCCGCAGTAGGCGCCGGAGGTATCCACAAAGCAAATGATGGGACGACCGAACTTTTCCGCCTGCTTCATCAGACGCAGCGCCTTTCGGTATCCCTCTGGCTGCGGCATACCGAAATTGCGCTGATTGCGCTCTTTGGCGGTATGTCCCTTTTCAATGGCAATGACGGTGACCGGACAATCGTTCAGCGTTGCGATGCCACCCACGATGGCAGGGTCGTCTGCATAACGGCGATCGCCGTGCAACTCAACAAAACCCTTAAAGATATTTTTGATATAATCAAGCCCTGTGGGCCGTTTGCTGTCACGGGCAAGCTTGACACGCTCGTAAGCAACCTGGCTCATACATTCGCCCTCCCCTCGTGCATTTTTAAAAGCTCGGTCAGGTATTTTTTCTGGTTCAAACGCGGGACGATGCTGTCAACAAACCCGTGTTCCAGAACAAATTCGGATTTTTGGAATCCGTCGGGCAGCGCTTTTCTCGTAGTCTGCTCGATGACGCGCGCCCCGGCAAAACCAACAGTTGCACCGGGTTCTGCCAAGATGATATCCGCTTCCATGGCAAAGCTGGCCGTCACACCGCCGGTGGTGGGATCGGTCAAAACGGCGATATACAACAGCCCGGCGTCGCTGTGGCGCTTCACCGCGGCGCTGGTTTTGGCCATTTGCATGAGCGACAGCAGGCCCTCCTGCATACGGGCGCCGCCGGATACGGTGAAGCCGATCACGGGCAGACGATGCTGCACGGCATACTCAAAAAGAGAAGTGATCTTCTCACCCACGGCGGTGCCCATGCTGCCCATCATGAAATAGGACTCCATCACAAACAGGCAGCATTTCTGCGCTCCGATCTCGGCCGTGCCGCAAATCACGGCTTCCTTTTCGCCGCTTGCGGCACGGATGGTATCGAGCTTTTCGTTGTAGCCGGGGAAGCAGAGCGGATTATCCGATTTCAGATTGGGAAACAATTCGTGGAAACTATCTTTGTCGGTGATCATTTGAATGCGCTGGCGACCCTTCATGCGGAAATGATAACCGCAGTTGCAGACAAGGCCATTTGCCCAAAGGCGGCTCAAGGGGATATCCTTGCGGCAATTGGGGCAGCTTTTTTCCGGCTCGCCGGCATCACGCTGGACAGGAGCGGAAGTGCGGCCGCCTTCTTCCAATTGGTTTTTGGGCTACAAAAAATTCAACAATGCCATGTTGTCACCTGTTTCCCATAAAAGTTAAGTCATAGTTGCCGGATGTAAAGCGGTCGTCCTCCACGATGCGCAGCTGCTCCTCGATGTTGGTGGGGATTCCGCCAATCACCAGTTCGCAAAGCGAAGCGCGCATTTTGCGAAGGGTCTCCTCACGTGTTTTTGCGTATACGATCAGCTTGCCCAGCAGAGAATCGTAATAGGGGGATACCACCGTGCCTTCGATCAGACAGGTGTCAAAGCGCACCGACGGGCCGCCGGGAACGTGGAGCAGCTTCAGGGTTCCGCAGCTTGCCGCGTTGATGCGGCACTCGATGGCGCAGCCGTGGATCTTGACATCCTCCTGGGTGAAATTGAGTGGAATACCGGCGGCAATGCGGATCTGCCACTTGACTAGATCGAAGCCGGTCAGCATTTCGGTGACGCAATGCTCTACCTGCAAACGCACGTTCATTTCCATAAACCAGAAGTTTCCGTTCTGATCCAGCAGGAATTCCAGCGTGCCTGCGCCCACATAGCCGATTTTCTTTACGGCTTCTACGGCAAGCTGCATGATGGCTTCCCGCTGCTGATCGTTAACGGCCGGGGAGGGGGTTTCCTCCAGCAATTTCTGGTTTCTTCTCTGCAAAGAACAGTCACGGTCGCCCAGACACACGGCGTTTCCATGCTCGTCGGCAAGGATCTGCAATTCCACATGCCGTGCCGGGAAAATGTATTTTTCCAGATAGACGCTGCCGTCGCCAAAGGCACTGATGGCTTCACTGGTGGCCTGGTGGTAAGCGTCGTCCAATTCATCTTCCGAGCGAATCAGCCGGATGCCGCGTCCGCCGCCGCCGGCACAGGCTTTGAGCATGACCGGATAGCCGATGTGCTCTGCCGCGCGCTTGGCCTCCTCCACCGAGGCGACCGCCTTGGTGCCGGGAATAACCGAAAGACCGGTGTTGCGGATCAGCTCTTTCAGTATCGCCTTGTCGCTCAGCCGCTCCATGCTTTCGGGATCGGGCCCGATGAACACCAGACCGTTCTTTCTGCAGGCACGGGCAAAGTGTGCGTTTTCGGAAAGAAAGCCGTAGCCGGGATGAATCGCCTGAGCACCGGCCAGAATGGCGGTGCTGATGATCTGCTCTTCATTCAGATAGCTGTCCGAGGCTTCGGGCCCGCCGATGCAATAGCTTTGATCGGCAAGCGCAACGTGAAGGGCGTTTTTATCCGCCTCGGAATATACAGCTACCGTGGCCACGCCCATTTCCTTGCAGGCCCGAATGATACGAACTGCGATCTCGCCACGGTTGGCGATCAGTATTTTTGCAAACATAGTTTACGCTCCTGTAATTGCAAAGGAAAATTCAGCCGATACACAAAGCCGTCCATCGACCGTGACCGTACCTTCCGCAAAGTAGAACGGGTGCTTTGCCCGTTTGATGTGGCACTTGGTTTCCACTGTGTCGCCCGGCTTGACCGGAGAGCGGAACTTCACATTGTTCAGCCCGGTGTAAACGGGCAGTTGCCCTTCGCTCATGGCATCCTGCATCAGCACACAGGCCGACTGTGCAAGAATCTCGCACAGGATCACGCCGGGGACGATGGGGTTGCCGGGGAAGTGACCGTTCAGGAAAAACTCGTTGCCCCGGACGGTGTAATGTCCGATGGCCGTGCCATCGGTGTTTACCACGTCATCGAGCAGCAGCATGTCATCCCGGTGGGGCAGTATATTCATGATCTCGTTTCTGTTCATATCCTTACCTCTTGATACGGAACAGCTCGGTTCCGTATTCGACAACCTGGCCGTTGGCAACACAAACCTCGGACACTACGCCGTCTTCCTCGGCGAAGATCTCGTTCATCAGCTTCATGGCCTCAACAATGCAAAGGGTCTGCCCCTTGGCAATGCGGTCTCCGATGGACACATAGGGGTCGGCGTTTTCCGAGGGGGAGGCATAAAACACACCGACGATGGGAGATTTTACGCTGATGTAGTCTGTGGGCTCGGCTGCGGCAGGCGCAGCACCGGCCGATTCGGAAACAGAATATACGGTTTCTTTGACCGGTGCGGATACGGAACGCTCCAAGCGAACTTTGCTGTTGTCTTCGGTAATTTCAAGTCCGGTCAGTCCGAGTTCCTTCATCAGCTCGGCGTATTTGCGAATATCCGTTTCTTTCATCGATTTACACCTTTCTGAATGCAAGGCAAGCGTTGTGACCGCCAAAACCAAGGGAGTTGGAAAGTGCCAGAGTAATCTCTGCATGCACGGCAGTATTGGGCACGCAGTTGAGGTCACAAAGTTCGTCCTGCTCCTTCAAATTGATCGTGGGAGGGATCACACCCTCGTTGAGTGCGAAAAGGCAAGCCAGCGCCTCGATGGCACCGGCAGCACCCAGCATATGTCCGGTCATGGACTTGGTGGAGCTGACATAGGCCTTCTTGGCATTGTCTTCACCCAATGCCTTCTTGATGGCAAGGGTCTCGATTTTATCGTTCATGGGAGTGCCGGTGCCGTGGGCGTTGACGTACACAACGTCTGCATCGGTATAGCCGGCTTCCTTCATGGCGTCCATCATGGCCTGCGCGCCGCCGCGGGCCTCGGGATGGGGGGCGGTGATGTGATGGGCATCGCAGGTCGAGCCGTAGCCGCACACCTCACCGTAGATTTTAGCGCCACGAGCCTTGGCGTGCTCGTACTCCTCCAGGACCAGTGCAACTGCGCCCTCGCCAATGACAAAGCCGCCTCTGCGCTGATCGAAGGGGAGAGAAGCCTCGTCGGGGTTCTCGGCGGTGGACAGAGCCTGCATATTGACAAAGCCGGCAATGGCGGAGGGGACGATGGCGGCCTCAGCACCGCCAGTGATGACGGCGTCGGCATAGCCGTGACGAACCAGACGCATGGCTTCGCCGATGGCGTTGGAGCCGGAAGCGCAGGCAGTGACGGCAGGCATGGCGGAGTTGCGGCAATCGTGGCGAATGGCGATCATGCCGGCGGCCATGTTGCCGATCATCATGGGCACAAACAGGGGGGACACACGGCGCGGACCCTTTTCGATCAGCTTGGTGTGCTCGGTTACAAAGGTGTTAATGCCGCCGATGCCGGTGCCAAAGATGGATGCAAACCGCTCGGGCGCTACAGTGCCCTGTACGCCGCTTTCTTCCACGGCCTGCTGTGCGGCCGCAACGGCAAACTGAGCGTAGCGGTCGGTGCGAAGAATCTCGTTCACTTCCAGATATTCCTTGGGATCGAAGCCCTTGACCTCAGCACCCAGCTTGGACTTGAAGGCGTCGGTATCAAACAGGGTGATGGGGGCAATGCCGTTTTTGCCGGCCTTCATGGCCTGCCAGGTATCGGCCACGTTGTTACCCAGAGGGGTAATGGCGCCCATGCCGGTCACAACGACTCGTCTGTTTTCACTCATAATTTTTCTCCTTATATGGCGATGCCGCCGTCAACGCGGAGAACCTCGCCGGTAACGTAGTTTGCGGTGGCAAGATATGCAACGGCATCCGCAATGTCTTCCGGTTGTCCCATCTTGCCTAGGGGGATGACGTTCAGCAGCGGGTTTTCCGTCTGATTTCCCGTCATATCCGTTGCGATAAAGCCGGGGGCCACGGCATTGCAGCGAATGCCCTTGGAAGCCAGTTCCTTGGCCACCGATTTGGTCAGGCCGATCAGACCGGCCTTGGAGGCGGAATAATTGCACTGGCCGGCATTGCCCATCATACCTGCTACCGAGGTGATGTTGATGATGCAGCCCTCGCGGTTGCGGATAAACAGGCCGGTCATGTGACGAACCATGTTGAAGGCACCCTTCAGGTTGGTGTCCAGCACGGCATCGTAATCCTCTTCCTTCATCATGGCCAGCAGACCGTCACGGGTGATGCCGGCGTTGTTGACCAGGATATGTGCCGTACCAAAGTCGGCCTTGATGCTGGCCACCGTTTCCTTGACGGCGGCGAAATCGGCCACGTTGCATTGATATGCTTTGACGTTTGCCTGATACTCCTGCACACACTTGCTGCACACATCTTCCGCGGCCTGTGCATTACCGGCATAGATCACGGCGACATTTGCGCCCATCGATGCCAGCTTGGTTACAATTGCAGCGCCGATTCCACGGGAGCCTCCCGTGACCACGGCGGTTTTTCCCTTTAACATTGTCACACCTCCGCAAGGTATTCGCTCACGCTGACGGCTTTTACATCTGCGTTGATCTTCTTGATCATGTTGGTCAGGGTTTTGCCCGGGCCGATCTCAATAAAGGTGTCCACGCCCTCGTCGATCATGTTGCGAATGATGGTTTCCCATTGCACGGGATTGCTGATCTGGGCGGAAAGCAGACCCACCACATCCTCGGTGTATGGCTGCGCCGTCATGTTGGAGTAAAGGGGGATGGTGCGCTGCTTTACTTCGGCCTGCGCCAGCTCCTCGGCAAAGGCCGCTGCGGCGTCCTGCATGAAGGGGGAGTGGAACGCGCCTTTTACCTTGAGGGGGAGTGCCCGGCCGCCGGCGGCCTTGACATCGGCAGAAAAGTCTGCCATCTGCTCGGAAAGGCCGGATACCGTGATTTGACCGGGGCAGTTGAAGTTGACCGGGTAGACCTGGGAATACTTGTCGCACACCTGCTGCACCTGTTCGGCCGTGAGCTTGACCACGGCGGCCATGGAGGTGTCGAATTTGTCGGCCTCACGCTGCATCAGCTCGCCGCGCTTGCACACAAGGCGGAAGCCGGTTTGGCAGTCAAATGCGCCGCTGACCGTTGCGGCAACCACTTCGCCAAGGGAAAAACCGGCGACCACATCGGGCACAACGCCTTTGTCCATCAGCACGGTGGCTGCGGCCAGCTCCATGGCGAACAGGCAGGGCTGCGTATTCTTGGTTTCCTTCAGCTCCTCCTCCGTGCCATCGAAGCATTGCGCCGATGTGCCCGGACGGATGGTGTCGCACAAATCGTAGATGGCTCGGGCGGCCGGGAAGGCGTCGTAAAGATCCTTTCCCATGCCGGGATACTGGTCGCCCTGGCCGGAAAAAACAAATGCTATTTTACCCATTGCGATCCCCTCAGAAGGATGGGCTCGGCATCCTCCATAATCTCCTTAACAATTTCAGCGGCGGGCTGTTCCTTGTTTACCATAGCTGCGATCTGGCCGGACAGGAAGCAGCCCTTTTCCAGATCGCCCTCCTGTACAGCAAGGCGCAGCGCGCCCGTTGCCAGCGCTTCCAGCTCATCGTCCGGCATGCCGCCGTACTCGGCCTTGGAATACTCACGCGCAAACTGGGTTCGCAGACTGCGCACGGGATGGCCCAGACGCTTGCCGGTGACCATGGTGCAAAGATCGGTCGCTTTCAGGATGCGATCCTTGTATTCCGGGTGGATGGTACACTCGTGGGCACTGAGAAAGCGGGTGCCAAGCTGCACGCCCTGGGCGCCCAGCATAAATGCCGCGGCAACACCGCGGCCGTCGGCGATACCACCGGCCGCAATGACCGGCAGCGTGGTTGCGTCACAGATCTGCGGAACAAGAACCATCGTGGTCAGCTCGCCCACGTGGCCGCCGCTCTCGCCGCCCTCTGCGATCAGAGCGGAAGCGCCAAGACGGGTCATCAGCTTGGCCATGGCGACCGATGCGACCACGGGAATGACCTTGATCCCGGCGGCAAGCCAGTCCTTGATGTACTTGGACGGATTGCCGGCGCCGGTGGTTACGACTTCCACCTTTTCTTCGATCACAACGCCCGCTACCTCGTCGGCAAAGGGGCTGAGCAGCATGATGTTTACGCCGATGGGCTTGTCGGTGATGCTTTTGGCAATGCGGATCTGCTGGCGGACGTAATCGCCGGGCGCGGTGCCCGCCGCAATAATGCCAAGACCGCCGCCGTTGGAAACGGCCGCGGCCAGTTTGCCGTCAGCGATCCAAGCCATACCACCCTGAAATACCGGGTATTCGATGCCCAGCAGTTCACAAATTGCTGACTTAATCATAGTGTTAGCCCTTTTTGCTCTGGATGAACTTATCCAGATCGTCGATGGTCTCCACCTTCTGATCCAGCTCGATCTCAATGCCGATCTCATCTTCCAGATTCATGAGCAGCTCCACAGTGTCCAGAGAGTCGATGCCCAGATCGGCGAACTTGCTGTCGGGCTTGACGGCGGAAATATCACAGCCGGTGCGCTCCGAAACGATTTTTGCAATAGCGTCAAAATACATAATAAAATGCCTCCAAAATGAATGTTCAGGCAGCGCGCTTGAGCTGCCCGACGCTGATTATTATAGGCCCCCACCGTTCCAAGAAACGAACCGCGGCGTTCCTAAATCGTTCCTGAATTGTAAAAATTTAATAAAATGACGGCATAAGAAAAAGCGGCATGATAAACTCATGCCGCTTTAAGGAAAGCAAGTAAGTTAAGTTGTGGCTGCGCCGTGTTCCGGCGGTGCGTTGGGGATGGTTACAGATCGACGGTCAAAACCTTTTTCAGCTGGGCAAAGCGGGGCAGGGAATTTTCCTTGACCAGCGCAGGCTCGCCCTGAATGAGGGGCAGCACATAGTCCAGGAAGGGCTGCTCAATGCCGTTGCCGGCGGCGTTGATCCAATCGCGGGGCACCTTTTTCTCC
>JAZSCJ010000106.1:0-4092 GCA_045602885.1 Oscillospiraceae bacterium | reverse complement strand
CGGCAAGATCTTCCGCAACTTCGCCCTGAAGCTGCTCAGCGTCGTTCTGGGCGGTATCATCTACTACGTAGTCTACCAGTTTGTTATCTGGCTGGGTATGAGCGGCGATGACATGAAGCTGATCACCGCCCTGATCGTGGCCATCTTCCTGTCCATCCCCTACTGGAAGGGCAAATACTTTACCAAAGCGGCCAAGAAGGGGGGTGCCCAGCGTGCTTAAAGTCGAGAACATCTATAAAACCTTTAACCCGGGCACCGTCAACGCCAAATCGGCTTTGAATGGCGTTTCCCTGCATCTGAAGGAATGTGAATCGGTGGCCGTCATTGGCGGCAACGGCGCCGGCAAATCCACCCTGCTCAATGCCGTGGCCGGCGTCTGGACGGTGGATCAGGGCTCCATCACCATCGGCGGCGTGGATGTGACCCATCTGCCCGAGCACAAACGTGCCAAATATGTCGGCCGTGTGTTCCAGGACCCCATGATGGGCACTGCCGCCAGCATGCAGATCGAAGAAAATCTGGCCCTGGCCGCCCGCCGCGGCAAGCGGCGCACCCTCAAGTCGGGCATCACCAAGGCCGAGCGTGAGGAGTACCGGGATATGCTGCGTGTGCTGGATCTGGGTCTGGAAGATCGGTTGACCTCCAAGGTGGGCCTGCTGTCCGGCGGTCAGCGCCAAGCGCTGACCCTTTTGATGGCCACCCTGCAAAAGCCCAAGCTGCTCCTGCTGGATGAGCACACTGCCGCGCTGGACCCCAAAACCGCCGCCAAGGTGCTGGAAGTGACTCGTCTGATCGTCAACCGTGACAAACTGACCACGCTGATGATCACCCACAATATGCGTGATGCCATTGAGTACGGTGACCGTCTGATCATGATGTACGAAGGCCGCATCGTGGTGGATGTTTCGGGCGAGGAGAAGAAAAAACTGACCGTCGAGCAGCTTCTGGCTCTGTTCAGCAAGGCCAGCGGTTCCGACGAAGCCGATGACAAACTGCTGCTGTCCTAATCAAAAAGAACACCCTGACCGTTTTGGTCAGGGTGTTCTTTTTACTCCGACAATACGCCGCTTTCGCAGAGCAACCGATAAAGTGCCTCAGCAGCCTCATCCCGCTGGGTAGGAGCAGCCGGATCGATCTCATCCAGCGGCGCCCAGAAAAGGGCGTCATCGCACAGCCAGATCATTTCCCGGGCCCATTCGGCATAGCCGTCGTATGCCTTCGCCAGCTCAGTGTCATTCGGCATGATTTCGCCGTAGATACCGTTGCGCCGCGAAAGCTCATAATAATCCATATCCAGCCATTTGATCGCCCGGCCCAGAATGGTCAAAAATTGTTCGTGGGTGACCGGGTCGTGAGGATGGAAATATCCGTCACCATAACCGCTGACCAATCCCACATCATACATGGCATTGACATAAGGGGCGTACCAATCCTCCGGCGTTACATCAGCAAAGACGATACGATCTGTATTGCGCACAGGGTAACGCATCGCCCGAACCAGCAACGCGCACAGGGAGGCTCGGTCGAGCGAAACGTTTGGTCGGAAGGTTCCATCCCCCGTTCCGTTGATGATCTCATAACCTGCCAGCGTTGTGATGGCTTGCACAAATTCCCCATCGTTCATGTCGGAAAATGCTGCGCGAGGTGCCAGCGACACACGGCAACGCTCTGCCACCTGGTTCACGGTAAGATCGGTCAGTGCGCCTTGATGCAGCAATTGGACCGACACCGTATTCGGCAGTGCCGAAAGCAGTTGTCGCGTCGCCTGTGCATTGTCCGGGTCGCGCAGCACGTCCATGGACAGCATCCGAACGTTCGTCAGATCATTCTTTGCTCCCAGTCCACGCAGTACCAACACTTCTCCCTGCTCATCATACGGTGCAGTCAGCATGGCGGCGATCCGATCGGCCAACACCGGATTGACCAAAAGATGGGGCAGGATACCGATTTTGTCGTTGGTCGCACCGGCCGAGGAATAAAGCCGCCCGGTGGTAAGCTTGAGCGCCTCACCCTCATCAAGGCCGAATTGGTCTCCACGCAGCATGCTTTGCACCACGCCCTTGCCAAAGGTGCGCTCCCCAAGGAGCAGACCCACACCCGAATCGCGGACAATTGCGCAAAACAGCTCCGACCCGCTGGCCGTGTTTTGGTCGGTCAGAACGATGACCGGTTTTTTGGTCAGACGGCCATCCGAATAAAAATCCGAGCGCTTCCCGTCACAATATCCCATGGAAATCGCTGCCTGCGCAGTGTACTGGTAGGTGTGGTATGCACCGATTCCGCTACGCATATAGATCTTGGCGCCATCGCCGGCAAACAGTCCGGCCGAGTAAATCGCCGAGTAGATCTCTCCGCCACCGTTACTGCGCAGGTCCACCACCCACTCATCCACCTGATCCTCATACTGGGAAAGGATATTGTAAAAATGCTGACAGGTGGTGGAGCCAAAGGCGCTGCAGCTGATCCATCCCACACGGTTTTCAATTTTGTCCAAGGTCACAGTCGGGAAGACCACCGCGCTGCGCACTGCCGTGACCTCAAAGGTTTCTTCGCCCCGAAGCACCGTCAAACACACCGAAGTTCCCGCAGCACCGCGGATCCAGCTGTCCACCTCAGGCGGTGCGCCGCGGGTATCTTTTCCATCCACAGAAATGATGTAATCACCCGGCAGCAATCCAGCCTCGCGCGCCGGAGAATCGGGTGCGGTCTGCAACACCAGAACACCCGCATCCAGATACTGCACCACAATACCAACGCCCACAACTTTAATGTCTTCCAAACCGCTGATAAAGTTCGTGTATTCTTCCTGCGTATAGTACTGGGTATAGGGATCACCCAGTGCCGACAACATTGCCTCAATGCTGTCCATGGCCAGAATCTCCTCAGGCACCTCATCAATGTAGTAGCTGCGCAAAATTTCACGGGTCCCCTCCACCGTGAGGGCCGAGGCCGAACTCAGCAAAACAGAACAAACCAGCAGAAACGCGCAAATGCGTTTTTTCATCTCAGAACCTCCACATGGGTGTTTACGCGAAACCGGGGCCGGCCACCCGGCCTGCCCCGGTCACACATTCCAATCTTATCGCTGCTTACGCCAACAAGAGGCGATCCAAATTCTCCCGAACGGCCGCCAAGAATTCGTTGGTGCTCACTGCCTTGGCAGGATTCTCGCCCTCCCAAAGTCCGGCCAGATCGCCCGTCATGACGCCGCCTTCCATCGTTTCGATGGTGGCCTGCTCCAGCTTGGCGGCAAAGTCGCTCAGACGCTGATTGCCGTCCAGCTCGCCGCGCTTGGCCAGCGCGCCCGTCCAGGCAAACAGGGTAGCCACCGGGTTGGTGGAGGGCTGCTCGCCGCGCTGATAGCGGTAGTAGTGCTGGGTCACGGTGCCGTGGGCGGCTTCGTACTCGAATTTTCCATCGGGGGAAACCAGCACCGAGGTCATCATGGCAAGGCTGCCAAAGGCAGTGGACACCATGTCACTCATCACGTCGCCGTCGTAGTTCTTGCAGGCCCAGATAAAGCCGCCCTTGGAGCGGATCACGCGGGCCACGGCGTCGTCGATCAGGGTGTAGAAGTAGCGGATGCCCAGCGCATCAAACTGCTGCTTGTATTCCCCGTCGTAGATCTCCTGGAAAATATCCTTGAAGGTGTGGTCATACTGCTTGGAGATGGTGTCCTTGGTAGAGAACCACAGATCCTGCCGCGTGGACAGGGCATACTGGAAGCAGGCGTGGGCAAAGGAGCGAATGGAGTCGTCCTTGTTGTGCTGGCCCTGGATCACACCGGGGCCCTTGAACTCCAGAATGGTCTGCCGCTCGGTCTGACCGTCTGCCCCGGTGAAGACCAGCTCTGCCGTGCCGGGACCGGGCACACGGTACTCCACCGCCTTGTAGATGTCGCCGTAGGCGTGGCGGGCGATGGTGATGGGCTTCTTCCAGCAGGAAACCACCGGCTGGACGTTGGAGAGGAGGATGGGGGCACGGAAGACGGTGCCGTCCAGGGCCGCCCGGATGGTGGCGTTGGGGGACTTCCACATCTGCTTCAGGTTATACTCCTCCATCCGCTGGAGGTTGGGGGTGATGGTGGCGCAC
>JAZSCJ010000105.1:0-8893 GCA_045602885.1 Oscillospiraceae bacterium | reverse complement strand
GGTAAGTATTGCTTATAATAACACTGTTAAAGCCATAGCTATCGATACTGGTTTGCATGGCCCTTGCTTGATGGCCGCCGCGCCATCATATCGGAGGGAGGGAAATATAATGTCGGAAGTCCACGTGCGTGAAAACGAATCTCTGGAGAGCGCGCTCAAGCGTTTTAAGCGTAGCTGCGCCAAGTCCGGCGTGCTGGCTGAGGTCCGCAAGCGCGAGTTTTATGACAGCCCCAGCGTCAAGCGTCGCAAGAAGTCTGAGGCTGCGCGCAAGAATCGCAAGAAGTTCTATTGATTTCGCAACGAAACCCCGTACCAATCGGTACGGGGTTTTCCTTTTGTCACGGCAGGATCTCCGGAAAGATATCATCTACCTCGGGCCAGGCCAGTATACAGGCGCAAAGTCCCAGGTGATGGGCGATCTGCAGCTTTTTTCGGATGGAGCCGGCGTTATCGAACAACACGAAATGGGCGCCGCTTTGGCGGGACATATACGTAAAATAATGGGCGCACAGCTCATCGGAAAAAAACACATTGCCGCCTCGGGCGGCAATACGCTGTGCCAGCTGCTGCCGGGTCAGCGGTTTTCCGCAGCCGTCGGGAGCAGGCAGCGTAAAGTCTTCGGCGGTGCGTTGTACGCCCAGCGCCACCCGGTGTGCGCCGTGGCAGTCGATGGCTTCACGCAGACGCTGCAACAGCGAGCCGCCGGACAGGGCCGAGGGGATGATGACCCGGGTTTGTTGTGAGGCGGCGGCGTAAGGCTCGGTGACGTACAAGGGCCACCCCTTATGCGCAAGCATGGTCGCCAGGCGGCGCACGATTTGCTCCAAAAGAGGGTGAGAGCGATCTTCCCAATCGAGAATGACCCCGTCAAAACCACGGCTGCCACATTCCCGGATGATCTGCTGGCAAACGGGGAGGGCTTCGCCGCGGCCGTCAAAGCCGGAATGGTCCACCACCATTAGGCCGCCGCGCAAGTCGGCCGGGAGATGGGTGCGCAAAAGCCGAGCGCCCGGCCCGATGCGGTAGGCAACGTGCCCCACGGGCAGACCGTGCGATGCAGCCGCTGCGGCACAGGAGGGCGGCGCGGTTAGGATCAGTTGGGTGTCGTTGGGCATGGTTGGTTCCCCCTTGCTCATAGTTGGTCCGGGTGGTATAATTATCACTATTGTATGTAAGATAAAATCGGGATAGAAGGGGCAGAAGGGCTTTGAGTTTTTCGCTGACGGCAGACCGGATCTGCCAGGATATTTTTGAAATTGACGGTGCCGAACTGGCCCGGCAGGGGATCACGCTGCTGTTGGCCGATCTGGATAATACACTGGTGCCGTACGGGGTGGCGCTGCCTACCGATGCGGTGCGTGCCTGGAAAGAGCAATTGCAAGCAGCCGGCGTGACGCTGTTTGTGCTGTCCAACAACCGCCATGCCGACCGGCCGCGCATATTTAGTGAGGGGCTGGGTGTGGCGTTTGTCGGCCATGCCGGCAAGCCGGGCATCGGGGGCTTTGTGCGTGCCATGGAGCAGATGGGCGTCACAGCGGCGCAAAGCGCTATTGTGGGCGACCAGATCTTCACCGACATTTTGGGCGGCAACCGAGCCGGTGTTACCACAATCCTTGTAAAGCCGATCCGCCTTGCAGGCAATCCGGGGCGTTATCTGCGCTATGCCGTGGAGTTGCCTTTCCGAGTGTGGGCAAAGCGAAAAAGCAGGAGGGGCAAACAATGAGTGCAACATTCGGCCCCGGGGGAAACCCGGCGGATTATCCTCATAAATCCTCTCTGGATGCCCCCGGTTGGCTGGCAGAGATGGGTCTGGACCTATATGAGTACGAGTGTGGCCGAGGAGTCAACATCGGAGAACAGGCCGCACGCAAACTGGGGGAGAACGCCCGGCAGGCAGGCATCGGTCTGACCCTGCACGCGCCCTATTTCATCAGTCTGGCCAACCCCGAGGCGGAAAGTCTGCAAAAGACCATCGGCTATGTGCTGTCTTCCTGCCGTGCGGCCGACTGGATGGGTGCCACCCGGGTGGTCATCCACTCCGGCTCGCTGATGAAGCGCACCCGGAGAGAGGCGCAGGAGATCTCCCTGCGTTCCCTGCGTGAGGTCATCCGGGTGTGTGACGGGGAGGGGTACGGCCACATTACCCTGTGCCCCGAAACCATGGGCAAGATCAACCAGTTGGGCGATCTGGACGAGGTGCTGGAGCTGTGCCAGCTGGATGAGCGCTTGCTGCCTACGGTGGACTTCGGGCATCTGTACGCCCGCAGTCTGGGCGTCGATGAAGGCCGTGCGGTCTTTGCACGGATGCTGGACCGTATGCAGGAGTGTCTGGGCACAGAACGGGCAAGCCGCTTTCACAGCCATTTCTCCCGCATCGAGTTTACCCCCAAGGGCGGGGAGAAGTGCCACCGCACCTTTGACGATCACGGGGGCTTTGGGCCCGATCCCGCGCCGCTGATGGAAGAGCTGGCCTACCGTGGCTGGAGTCCCACCATCATCTGCGAAAGCGCCGGGACACAGGCTGTCGATGCGCTAGCCATGAAGCAGATGTATCAGCGGTATCTGGGGGCATAAAACCCGGTCTGAACCAAGGAAAGAAAGGGTGTTCCACGATGAATCATTTGGAAAAAATAGCGGCCGAACTGCCGGAGTACGGGCTGGATGCCATGCTGATCACCAGCCAGCCGGGGGAGTTCTACGCCGTGGACTTTCACGGCGAGGGCGTTGTTCTGGTTACGGCAAACGAGAGTTGGTACTTTACCGACCCGCGCTACATTGAGGCCGCGCAGCAGCAGGTGCAGGCCGATCATGTGCTTTTGCCCGACGCAGGGCGCAATTACCGCGCCACCATCGAGCGTCTGGCGCGGGAGCACGGCTACAAGTGCATCGGCTTTGAAGAAAATTACATGACGGTGGCTGCCCACCGGCTGTGGAGCGAGGCACTGTCGGCGCAGTTAAAACCGGCATCGGTTCTGCTGGAGCAGCTGCGCGCGGCCAAGGACGCGCGCGAGCTGGCCGCCATGCGTAAGGCACAAGCGGTGGCCGAGCAGGCGCTGGAGCAAACCATTCCCAGCATCAAGCCCGGCGTGAGCGAGAAGGAGATCGCCGCCCTGTTGGAGTACAACATGGTTCGTCTGGGTGCGGAGAAAGCCAGCTTTGATACCATTGTCGCGTCGGGTCCAAACAGCAGCAAACCCCATGCCGTGCCCGGGCAGCGCAAGATCCAGAATGGCGACTTTGTGACCATTGACTTTGGCTGCGTGGTGGATGGCTATTGCTCGGACACCACACGCACCTTTGCCGTGGGTCAGCCCACCGAGGAGATGCGTGCGGTGTACGATACCGTGCTGCGTGCCCAGCTGGCCGGCCTTGCCGCCGCCCGGGGCGGCGTAACCGGAAAGCAGGTGGATGGTGCGGCTCGCGCTGTGATCGAGCAGGCCGGATACGGAGAGTACTTCGGCCATTCCTTTGGCCACAGCCTGGGGCTTGAGATCCACGAAAACCCCAACTTCAGCGCCTCCAACGATAAGCCCATGCCGGTGGGGGCGGTGGTTTCGGCCGAGCCGGGCATCTATCTGCCCGGAAAATTTGGCGTGCGCATCGAAGATGTGGTGGTCTTGACCGAAGATGGGTGCGAGAACCTGACCAAATATCCGAAAGAACTGATTATTCTGTGAAAAGCCCTTGCAAACAGGGGAATAATAAGGTAAAATCATACTGCTAAATTATGTTACCAAGTATGGAGGATGAATAAAATGGCTACAATTACTGCCAGCGATTTCCGTAACGGTGTTACCTTTGAGATGGACGGCCAGGTCATGCAGGTCGTCGAGTTCCAGCACGTCAAGCCCGGTAAGGGCGCCGCTTTTGTGCGCACCAAGATGAAGAATGTCATCACCGGCGGCGTGACCGAAACTTCCTTCAACCCCACCGCCAAGTTCGAGCAGGCTTACGTTGAGCGCAAGGACATGGAGTACAGCTACAACGACGGCGATCTGTACTACTTCATGGACGGCGAGACCTATGAGCTGATCCCCATCGGCGCTGAGCTGCTGGACGACAACTTCCGTTTCGTCAAGGAGAACATGGTCTGCAAGATCCACAGCTACAAGGGCAAGATATTCTGCGTTGAGCCCCCCACCTTCGTGGATCTGGAAGTGACCGAGACCGACCCCGGTTTCAAGGGCGACACCGCCACCAACGTGACCAAGCCCGCTACTCTGGAGACCGGCGCTGAGATCAAGGTTCCCCTGTTCATCAACATCGGTGACAAGATCCGCATCGACACCCGTACCAGCGAGTATCTGGAGCGCTGCAAGGCTTAACTTTGCGGCAAGCGGTGCAGTACGGTAAGCGTTACCACCAACATTGAAGTAAGGAGAGATTGACCATGACTGTTTCTGAGAAGGTTGCCTACATTAAGGGCATGTTTGACGGTATGGCTCTGGACACCGAGCAGTCCAAGGAAGCCAAGCTGATCGGCGCGATCATCGATGTGCTGGGTGAAGTCAGCCTGAACCTGGAGGACATCGAGGGCGATATCGAAGTTCTGGCCGAGGAGATCGAGGCCGTTTCCGATGATCTGGAGGTCGTGGAGGAAGAACTCTTCGACGAGGATTGCTGCGATGACGACGACTGCTGCTGTGACGAGGATGACTTCTTTGAGGTCGCCTGCCCCAACTGCGAGGAAGATCTGGTCATCGACGCCGATGTACTGGAGGCCGGATTCATTCAGTGCCCCAACTGCAACGATAAGTTTGCCATTGATCTGTCGGATGAGGAGTGCGGCTGCGGCTGCCACGATCACGACGAGGATTGATCTCTAACGTAAAAAAACGGTACGACCGAATCGGTCGTACCGTTTTTTTATTGTGCTTAGGCGCGAAGATTTCGCAGCAGGAAAGAAAGGGCAAACAAAAGGGCCAGACAGAGGGTGATGGAAGCGCCGGCCGAGGCGCCCAGATAGTAGGAAAGCATCAAGCCGCCGATACCGGCCACAATGGCAAAAAGCAGGGAAAACAGGTGGAATTGGCGCATATTGCGAGCCAGATTGCGTCCGGCGGCGCCGGGCAGTACCAGCAGGGAGTTGATCACCAAAAGTCCCACCCAGGTCATGGAAAGGGTGACCACCACGGCAATGGCGGCGCTGAACAAAGCCTCCATCCAGAAGACCTGAATGCCGCGGCTGTCGGCCAGCGCAGGGTGAACCGAGGAGAGCATCAGACGGTTAAAGCAGCTCACCCAAAGCAGGATCACCAGCAGCAAAATGATGGCCAGCAGACCGATTTTGCCCGGCTCTACGCTGAGAATGTCGCCGATCAGCAAGGCGTTGAACTTGGTAAAGCTGCCGCCGCCCAGTGTGGCGATAAAGATGCCCAGCGCCACGGCAGTGGAGGAAAAGACGCCAAGGATGGTGTCGCTGGCCAGATTGGCACGCTGCCGCACCCAGGTAAAAAGCAGCGAGAACAGCAGCGCAAAGAGCACGGCACACCACATGGGATCGATCACCGCGCCCACCAAGGTGCCAATGGCCATGCCGGTAAAGGCGGAATGGCCCAACGCATCGGAAAAGAAGGACATTTTGTGCTCCACCACCATGGTGGACAGCAGACCAAACAGCGGGGAGATGACCAGCACGGCCAGCAGGGCGTTTTTCATAAAGAACATACTGCCCGGCTCGGCCCATTCAAAGGGCAGCAGATCGATCAGCGTGTACCAAAAATTCATGTGGCATCCCCCTTTCGGTCCGACAGATGGAAGATGGACTTAAACTCGGGGCAAGTCAGAACTTCCCGGGGAGCGCCGGCCTTCAAAACGGTCTCTTTCAGCAGGATGATCTTATCGGCAAAATATTCCAGCGTGGTAAAATCGTGGGTAGAAAGAAGGATGGACAAATCGTAATCGTGGCGGATCTGGTTGAGCATGGACAAAAGCTGCTTTTCGCCCTCAATATCCACGCCGGACAAGGGCTCGTCCAGAATGAGAATGTGGGGCAGCGGTTCCAAGGCCATGGCCAGCAGCACCCGCTGCAGCTCACCGCCCGAAAGAGCGCCCACCCGGCGATCGATCAGCGCTTCGGCATGAACGCGCCGCAGGCAGGCTTCCACACGCTGTCGGAGCCAACGGGGAACAGGGAGAAAGACCGGCCATCGGGAAATCGCTGATACAAACAGATCCAGCACGCTGACCGGGTCACCCCGGTCAAAGGCAGGGCTTTGGGGCACATAGCCCACCAGAGGGCGTGTGCGCTGGCCGCCGGCCGTTTCAAATTGGATGGAGCCGCGGGTGGCCGGGATCTGGCCCAGAATGGCCTTGAAAAGCGTGGATTTTCCGGCACCATTGGGGCCGATCAGGGCGACGATCTCGCCGCAATGGATGTGCAGATCCACATCGTGCAGAATGTGGTCGGTGTCCAGATCGACACCAAGACCGGTGATGCGCAGGCAGCAGGCGTCGTGACAGCCGCCACAGCCGCAGTCACAGGCGCTGCCGTGGTTTTTATGAGCCATATTCACCCTCCTCCCAGTGCGTCGGTTACGGTATCCAAATTGGCGCTCATGGCGTCCAAATAGGGCTGGATGCCGCTGCCATCGCCGCTCATGATCATATCCAGGGCGTACACTTTCACGCCGGTCTCCCGGGCGATGGTTTTTGCGGTGGCATCCGAGCCGTTTTTCTCCATGAAGATGGCGGAAATGTTGTTTTGCTCGATCAAGGCAACCATTTCCTTAATTTCAGCGGCGCTGGCTTCGCTGCCGGCATCCTCCTCGATGGATTTCAAAAGGGTCAGGTCAAAGGCGGCGGCAAAGTATCGAAATCCGTCATGGAAAGGGATCAATTGCGATTGTGGCAAGGCTTGCAGTTGGTGCTCCCAGCGCTGGCAGGCATCGTCCAGTTTTTCGCAGGTTGTCTGGCAGGCGGTGTCGAAGGCATGGTGCATCGACTGCGGGCAAATCCGACCCAATTCCGAGGCGATGGTATGGAGCATGACCTTGGCATTGTAAGGGGACAGCCAAATATGCGGATCGTGTGCGTGGACGTGACCGTCATGGGAATCGCCATGGGAATGGCAGGCCTCCAGCAGCTCCAGTCCGGTCGAGCAGTCGATGACGGGAGCGTCGCTGTGACGCAGCGCGTCTGTCATGAAGGACTCAAAGCCTACGCCGTTCATGACGATGACATCGGCCTTCTCAATGGCTTTCATGTCCTTGACGGTCAAGGTGTAGTCGTGCAGACAAGATACATCCTCGGTGATCAGGCGGGTGACGGTAATGCCGTCCACGCCCTCGGTCACGGCCGTGGTGAACAGATAGACCGGGTAGGTCGTGGCCAATATGGTAAGCGTGTCCTCCTCCTGCGTGGTCGGGGTAGAGCATCCGGCGCAGAGGAAGCACAGCATCAAACAGATCAAAAGCAGTTTTTTCATAGGTCACCTCCGGCGAGGGTTGGTATTTACAAATTATACCCCTCGGAAGAAGTTTTGTAAAACAAAACCGGAGGAATGCTGTCGTTTCTCCGGTTTGCGGTTGGTTCAATCACGCCTTTTGTGGAATTTTTACGGATGTGGGAAAGAATTGCAGAAGCTTCTCTCAGGTTCCACACATTGACATTTTTTTCGGTTGGAGCTAAACTAAGAACAGACTGCACTTTAACACAAAAAAGCTTTCCCGGGCCATGCCGGGACAAAGGAGCATCGCTATGAAGAAGCCGTTTGTTACCAAGCAACAGCTGGAATCCATCGTCGCGCAGTATCCCACCCCCTTTCATCTGTATGATGAGGCGGGTATTCGGGAAAACGCCCGCAAGCTCAAGCAGGCCTTTGCGTGGAATCCCGGCTTTAAGGAGTATTTTGCTGTTAAGGCCACACCCAATCCCCAGATTTTGAAGATTTTGCGCGAGGAGGGCTGCGGTACCGACTGCTCCTCTCTGACCGAGCTGATGATGTCCGATCGCTGCGGTTTTTCCGGCAGTGAGATCATGTTTTCCTCCAACGAAACGCCGGCCGAGGAGTTTGTACTGGCGGACAAGCTGGGTGCTATCATCAATCTGGACGATTTGACCCATGTGGATTTCCTGCAGCAGACGCTGGGGCACATTCCCGAGACCATTTGCTGCCGCTATAATCCGGGCGGCACCTTTGAGCTGTCCGACTCCAAAGAGGGCTTTCAGGTCATGGACAACCCCGGGCAGGCCAAGTACGGCATGACCCGCGCCCAGATCTCCGAGGCATTTACCCGGCTCAAGGCCATGGGCGCCAAGCGCTTTGGCATCCATTCTTTCCTGGCCTCCAACACCATCTCCAACGCCTACTATCCCGCGCTGGCCCGCATCCTGTTTGAACTGGCGGTGGAGCTCAAGCAGGAGACCGGCTGCCACATTGGCTTTATCAACCTGTCCGGCGGCGTGGGTATCCCCTATAAGCCTGAGCAGAGTGCCAACGATATTATGGTCATCGGCGAGGGCGTGCGTAAGGCCTATGAGGAAGTACTGGTGCCCGCCGGTATGGGCGACGTGGCCATCTTTACCGAGCTGGGCCGCTTTATGCTGGGGCCCTACGGCTGTCTGGTGACCCGTGCTGTGCACGAAAAGCACACCTATAAGGAATATATCGGTGTGGATGCCTGTGCCGCCAATCTGATGCGTCCGGCCATGTACGGCTCCTACCATCACATTACCGTGATGGGCAAGGAGGACGCGCCCTGTGACCATATGTACGACGTGGTGGGCTCTCTGTGCGAAAACAACGACAAGTTTGCCGTGGACCGGATGCTGCCGGAGATCGTCCCCGGCGACCTGCTGGTCATTCACGATACCGGCGCCCACGGCTTTTCCATGGGCTACAACTACAACGGCCGACTGCGCTCAGCGGAGCTGCTGCTCCAGGAGGACGGCA
>JAZSCJ010000104.1:0-6629 GCA_045602885.1 Oscillospiraceae bacterium | reverse complement strand
GGCGCGGGCTGTCTTGGGGTCGGGCACGGGCACCGCCGACAACAGCGACTTGGAGTAGGGGTGCAGGGGGCGGTTGTAAATGGTGTCGGCATCGGCCAGCTCCACCATCTTGCCCAGATACATCACGGCAATGCGGTCGGAGATATGCCGCACCACCAGCAGGTCATGGGCAATGAACAGATAGGTCAGACCCAGCTTGTCCTGCAGCTCATCAAACATATTGATGACCTGCGCCTGAATGGACACGTCCAACGCCGAAACCGGCTCGTCACAGACGATAAAATCCGGATTGACCGCCAATGCACGGGCAATGCCGATGCGCTGGCGCTGACCACCGGAGAACTCATGGGCGTAGCGCGCGGCGTGCTCGCTGTTCAGGCCCACATGACCCATCAGTTCCAGAATGCGCTCCTGCCGCTCGGCCTTGGTGGAGTACAGCTTGTGTACGTCCAGCGGCTCACCGATGATATCGGCCACCGTCATACGGGGGTTGAGGGAGGAATAGGGGTCCTGGAAGACCATGGTGGCCTTTTTGCGAAACTCCTGAATGTCCTTGGCCGTTTCCAGCTTTTTGCCGTTGTACCAGATCTCACCGGCCGTCGGCTTGTACAGGTGCAGAAGGGTGCGGCCCACGGTGGTCTTGCCGCAGCCCGACTCGCCGACCATACCCAGCGTTTCTCCCTTGTTGATGGAAAAGGAAACGCCGTCCACTGCCTTGAGCGGCTTGGTCTTGAGCCCACCCACATTGATGGGGAAATATTGCTTCAGATCCTTGACTTCCAGCAAGGGCGGATTCAAATGTTCACTCATTGCAAGCCACCTCCTTGCGAAGCCTCGGCATCCTCGCCCGGCACAATGGAGCCGTCCTCCAACCCCAGCTTGACATTCATCCAGCAGGCGGCGGCGTGCTCGTCGTTGATCTGCATGCGCTCACAACGCTCGGTCAGACAAATCTTCATGGCCGCATCGCAACGGGGCGCAAAGGGGCAGCCCTTGGGCATATTCAGCAGATCGATGGGCGTACCACTGATGGGCTGCAGCTTGGTGCCGGCCGTATCGGCGGTGGGGATAGAACGCATAAGTCCCTTGGTGTACTCATGGCGCGGATTGTAGAAAATCTCGTCGGCCGTACCCTGTTCGCAGATGCTGCCGGCATACATAACGATCACTTCATCGCAAAGCTGGGCCACAACACCCAGATCGTGGGTGATCATAATGATGGCCATACCCAGCTCTTCCTGCAGCGTCTTCATCAGCTCCAGGATCTGGGCCTGAATGGTCACATCCAGGGCGGTGGTGGGCTCGTCGGCGATCAGAATATCGGGTTCACAAGCCAGCGCCATGGCGATCATGATGCGCTGACGCATACCGCCGGAAAACTCAAAGGGGTACTGCTTCATGCGCTTTTCCGGCTCATTGATGTTGACCAGCCGCAGCATTTCCACGGCACGCTCACGGGCCTGCTTTTTGTTGCGCCCGGTGTGCAGCACGATGGCCTCGATCAGCTGCCGGCCAATGGTATAGGTGGGATTGAGCGAGGTCATGGGATCCTGAAAAATAATCGAAACCTTATTTCCGCGCACATCCTTCATGACTCGCTCCCCGGCATTGACCAGTTCCTGGCCATCCAGCTTGATGGACCCGGACACGATCTTACCGGCGGAGGCAAGGATCTGCATAATGGAATAGGCGGTCACCGACTTGCCGGATCCCGATTCACCCACGATACCCAACACTTTACCGCGCTCCAGCTGAAAGGACACACCGTTGACGGCCTTGACCTCACCGGCGTCGGTAAAGAAGGAGGTATGCAGATCATTTACTTCGAGCAAAGGCATTTGTCATACGCTCCTTTCTTAGCTGTTGAGCTTGGGGTCAAAGGCGTCACGCAGACCGTCGCCAAACAGGTTGAGCGACAGCACGATCAACGAAATCACAAGGGCCGGAATAACCAAACGGGAGGGATAGGAGGTCATGCCGTTGAGGGCGTCCGAGGCCAGCGAACCCAACGAGGGCATGGGGGCGTTGACGCCCAGGCCCAGGAAGGATAGATAGCTTTCGGTGAAAATGGCGCTGGGGATCTGCAGCGCGGTGGAAATGATGACCACGCTGATGCTGTTGGGGATCAGATGCTTGACAATGATCCACTTACCCCGGGCACCGGCGGCCCGGGCAGCCAGTACGTACTCCTGCTCCTTGAGGGACAGGATCTGACCACGGATCTGCCGGGCCATGGATACCCAGTACAACAGGGCAAACACGATGAACAGACTGATCATGTTGGCACCCAGCTTTTCCAACACGGTACCTTTCAGAATTTCACTCAGCGCCGTGCCCAGAACCGCCGAAAGCAGAATAACCATCAGCATATCGGGCAGCGAGTAGATGATATCGACGATACGCATGATGACCATGTCCACCTTGCCGCCGCAATAGCCGGCAATGGAACCCATCAGCATACCGATGACCAGCACGATCAAGCTGGCAAAAAAGCCAACGGCCAGAGAGATTCGGGTGCCGTAGACCACACGGATAAAGTAGTCACGGCCGGCCGAGTCGGTACCAAAAATGTGGGGGAACACCTTTTCGCCCTGGGCGATGCGCTCCAGCTCGGTCTCACCATACTCAAAGGGTGCCAGATTGACGAAGGAGGGATCCACCGGCTTGCCGGGACGGATGCCCAACTGCGTATCGTAGGAGTAGGGCCAGAACATGGGCAGAAAAATCGCCGACAGAGTGATGATCACGATGAGGAAAAAGCAAACCGTAGCCACCTTATTTTTGAGCAGACGCTTGACGCCATCCTTAAAGAAGGTGGTCGATTCGCGCATCTGTACCATGTATTCCTTTTCTGCGTCAGTGGCCGGCAAAAAACTGTCCATGTCCACCTGCAGACTAAACTTCTTCAAATCCACGCTAAGGCACCTCCTTATTCCAGCGTAATGCGGGGATCGACGACCTTATACAGAATGTCGCTGATCATATTCATCAAAACGATCAGCGTGGCCAGCACAATGGTCGTACCCATAATCAGGGGATAGTCACGATCGGTAATGCTGCTGACAAAGGCGCGGCCGATGCCGGGCACGGCAAAGATCTGCTCCACCACCAGCGAACCGGTTACAATGTAAGCCAGCATGGGGCCAAAGTAGGTGATCACGGGGATCAGAGCATTTTTCAGCGCATGGCCGAAAATGATCTTGCCGCCCGAAACACCCTTGGCCTTGGCGGTGCGGATGTAATCCTGTCCCAGCACATCCAGCATGGAGGAGCGGGTCAGTCGGGTAATGTTAGCCATGGGGGACAGCGACAGGGTAATGACCGGCAAAATCAAACCGGCCGCCGTCGTGCCGTTTGCCGGCAGGATCTGCAGCTTGACCGCAAAGATTACCAGCAGCAGCGAGCCCATGATAAACGAGGGCATGGAGATGCACGCCGTAGACAAAATCATAATGATCTTATCCACAAACTTGTTGCGTCGCAGAGCAGCCACCGAGCCAAGCACCACACCGGCTGCAAGGGCGATCACAGCAGCCAGACCGCCCAGTTTGACCGAGGTCTGCATGCCGTCGCCGATCACATCAATCACGTCACGGCCGCGTTGCTTAAGGGACGGGCCAAAGTCAAACTTGGTGACGATATCTTTTAAATAGGTGAGGTACTGCTCAAAGACCGGCTTGTCCATGCCGTATTTGGCCATAAGAGCCGCCTCGGCCTCGGCCGTGATGGCCTTTTCTCCCAAAAACGGGCCGCCGGGCACAGCGCGCGAGACAAAGAACGTGATGGTGATGACCACCCACACCGTCAAGATCGCAAGACCCAGCCGCTTCAAAATATAAAGTAGTGTTTTCGTATTCAAGCTTCATCCCGCCTCAATATAGTTTCATTTCATGCAGATACGCAAAACAGCTTCGCCCCTTCGATGAAAAGGCGAAGCAAGAAGAATCGGCCCCTGCGTATTTTCATGCGTTACAGTTCTTTTTGTGCATATGCACATAATATCGAGATATAATTATACCATTTCTCCCCGAAATATCAAATAGTTCTATCATTCTCACGAAAAGTTCATTGAAAAAAACAAAATACAACGGCCACTTTTGGTTATTCCTTATAGTTCCGGCTTACCATTCTTCGCTCCATGTTCCAAAGCCCGGCACAACACCGGGCAAAAAACATCTGTCGAAAAAGTATTCCTTTTGCCGAGCGTTAGTGGTATAATATACCATATATTATACACTCAGAGATCCACCACACCGGGGCAACGTCCCCATGATACCATGGCGTACCGCCTAAATCAAATGGAGAAATCTGAATGAAAAGGAAATACATATTCTTTTATGGGCTGTTGCGCCCCCTTGTGATCCTTTTTTTGAAATGTAAGTTCGGCTATCGCTATCGCAAGGCCACCGCCCTTCCCGAAAATTACATTGTCCTCTCCAATCATGTGACCGACTTTGACCCCCTGTTTGTGGGTGCCAGCTTTCCGCGGCAGATGTTTTTTCTGGGCAGCGAGCACATCGCCCGCTGGAAGATCGCCTATCCCCTTTTGAAATTCGCCCTTGCCCCCATTGTGCGCTGTAAAGGCGCATCGGCGGCCAGCGCACTGACCGAGGTCATTCGCCGGGTCAAGACGGGCAGCAACGTCTGCATCTTCCCCGAAGGCGTGCGCTCCTGGGACGGCGTAAGCTGCCCCATTTTGCCCTCCACGGCCAAGCTGGTCAAACGGCTGGGCTGTGGTCTGGTCACCTACAAAATCACCGGTGGCTATTTTGTCAGTCCCATGTGGGCCGGTGCCGGTACCCGTCGCGGCCCCATCGAAGGCGGCCCCGTCCACGTGTACACCAGCCAGCAGCTTGCCGAAATGACGGTAGACCAGCTGTATGCAGCCATCTGCAGCGATCTGTACGAAGACGCCTACGCCCGTCAGCTGGCCCAGCCCATGCGCTACCGCAGCAAACGCCCGGCCGAGCATTTGGAGCGACTGCTCTTTGTCTGCCCCCATTGCGGCCAGCGGGACACCTTTACTTCCCACGGTGACACGGTGCAATGCAGCGCCTGCCAATACACGCTGCGCTGTGATGAATACGGTATGCTGCACTCCGACCGGTTTCACACCGTCAAGGAGCTTTCCGATTGGCAAAAGGAGCAGGTATCGGCCGACCTGGCCGCAGGCATGGTATATACCGCCCCCCAAGCCAGCCTGTCCACCGTAAAGGACCACACCGAAACACCGCTGGCTCACGGCCCACTTTCCCTCTCGGCAGAGACATTGTCCTGCGGCGAGGTGACCATCCCCTGTGCCCAGATCACCGATCTGGCTATGCACGGGCAAAAAGCCATCGTATTTACCGCAAACAAAACCTATTATGAACTGCTCCCGTCTGAGGACTCCAACGCATTGAAGTTCTTTCTTTACTACCAAGCGTGTCTCCACAAATCAACAGAAACGGTCAGGTGAAACAGCATGGATTTTTCTGCCGCTAATGTTGCCCTTTGGAATCCCACCATTCAGTTTGGTATCATCGCCGGCTTGATTTTGCTGGCCAATGTGCTGCGCCGCAAGATCCCGTTCATCCGCAACAGCATGTTGCCCACCGCCGTGCTGGGTGGTTTTCTCATGCTGCTGCTGCGCGCCACCGGACTGCTGCCCATCGACCCGGTTTTTCTTGAGGTCATCACCTATCACGCCATTGCGCTGGGCTTTATCGCCCTTGCCCTGCGCAAACCCGAGCAGGGCAGCGGCGAGGGCGCGCTGCAGGCCAGCAAAAACGGTGCGCTGATCGTCAGCACCTACATGATCCAGGCCATCACCGGGCTGGCCATTTCTCTGATCCTGGCCGCCACGATCATGCCCGATCTGTTCAAGGCCAGCGGCATTCTGCTGCCCATGGCTTACGGCCAGGGCCCGGGACAGGCCAACAATGTGGGCTCCACCTATGAGGCATTGGGTATGACCGGCGGCAGAAGCTTTGGCCTCTCCCTGGCAGCCACGGGCTATCTGTGTGCCTGTGTGATCGGCGTGGTGTATATGAATATTCTCAACCGCAAGGGAGTCATCAAGCGGGCAAAGGATGCCAATCAGGTCTCCGGCTCCGTGACTCTGGATACCTTTCAGGACCAGAATGAGATCCCGATTTCTGAATCTGTGGACAAATTCAGCGTGCAGCTTGCATTTGTTGTGCTGATCTACCTGCTGACCTACCTGCTGACCAGCGGTATTGTAAAGCTTCTGGAGGCAGTGGCACCCGGGTTGGCAGCCACCGTAAGCACGCTGCTGTGGGGCTTTAACTTCATTGTGGGCTCCCTAATTGCAACCCTGTTCCGCTCTGCCATGAAGGGTCTGCGGAAGGCCAGGATCATGAACCACCAGTATCAGAACAATTATCTTCTGAGCCGGGTCTCCGGGGTGGCTTTTGACTTTATGATTGTGGCGGGCATTGCCAGCATCGATATCAGCGATCTCACCGGTTACTGGGTACCCTTCCTGCTGATGGCAGTTATCGGCGGCGTTATTACCTTTGTGTACCTGCTTTATATGTGCAAAAAGATGTACCCGGAGTATGTGTACGAGGGCTTCTTTGCTATGTTCGGCATGCTCACCGGTACCATCAGCTCCGGTGTGTTGCTGC
>JAZSCJ010000103.1:0-4366 GCA_045602885.1 Oscillospiraceae bacterium | reverse complement strand
TGGTTGGTGTTGACCGCCGATGTGACAAACTCGTTTGTAATGTGCATGGCGATTTTGCGGAGGTTTTCGCCCATGCCCTTCAGAACGATACACACCACACGGGCATCCGTCTGGACATTGGTGGGGTGGTTGAACAGGTTGAGGGAGCCTGTGCAGTAGAGCTCCAGCGCCGTTGCCACGCGCCGTGCCTCCGGCTCCGGCTGTTTCAGCAATTCCTCATACAAGTCCTGCAGCAGCGGCATATCCCCGCTGCCGATCCCCAGCGCCAGCTCCCGGTAGACCAGCCGCACACAGCGGTCAATGACCGTCTTTTCGATAGGCTGCAAGCCCTCCTTGCCGCCCACGATCAACTCGCACAGGGAAAGCAGGAAGTCGGCCTTCATGGACAGGGGGCTGTCCTCGTCATTGGTGGTTAGCTGGATGTCCATAGGGTTGATATGGTTGGGACTGTCCGGGGAAATCTCGATGACCTGCCCACCCAGCCGCCTCACCAGCGGGGCATATTCGCCCATCGGGTCTACCACCACGATCCTGTCGCTGGTGGCAAGGAACACATTGATCAATTCTCTTTTCGCGGCAAAACTTTTGCCACTACCCGTAGAGCCGAGGTACATTCCGTTGGCCGATTTCAGCTTTTTACGGTCAGCCATGATGACATTATGGGTAAGGGCGTTCATGCCGTAGTACAGGGCCTGTCCGTCCATACGCAGCTCACGGGTCATAAAGGGAATGAAAATCGCCGTGGAGCTGGTTGTCATACCGCGCTGGATTTCAATGCCGTTGTAGCCCAGCACCAGCGAGGACAGGAAACCCTGCTCCTGCTGCCAGTCCAGTCTTTTCAGAGCGCAGTTGTATTTCTGTGCGATGCCCGACACGGTAAACACATCGTTTTCCAAACGCTGGCGGCTGGGCGCGAGGTTGACAACAGTAAAGGTCAAAAGGAACATTCGCTCGTTGCGGGATTGCAGATCGGCCAGCAGCTCTGCCGCGTCCTTGGAAAAGGTAATGAGGTCGGGGGGCAAAATCTCCATATCGTACCCGGCCCGAACAGCCTTTTTCTGTTCCTCGGCCTTCATGCGGCCAATGTCGGAAATTTTACCCTTGATGGTTTTAATGGCCTTGAGCTGATCCACCGTCTGAACATGGAGCGTCACCGTCAGCTCGGCATCCAGCTCCAAGATTTCAGCCAGCAGCTTATCCGACATTTCCGACGCCAAAACCTGCAAGTAGGACACCGCGCCCCAAGACTGACCCACCCGGAATGTACGGCTCTGCCGGAAGTCGAAGCTGTCCGGGGCAATAAAGTCTTTTGTCCCCATGCCCGTTTTGGGAATGTCCTTCCATGCAAAGCGGAAAGGCTCCCGGCTGCCGGGGTGAAGCTGCCCATGCAGGGCGGCCAGACGATCCCGGCCATCGAGGGGCCAGGACTGTACCCCCAGCCGCTTGAAGTTGCCCATCACATCGGCCTCCACGCGATCCAGACGGGGCCGGGCCTCTGCCGCGCTGCCAGCGGGCAGACCAAAGGTGATGTATTTGGAGCGTTCAATGCCGTTGTTGCTTTTGGCAATCTGGCCTTTGAGCATATCCACGAACTCGCCCCGGATGCTGTCAAAGTCATCGTGCTGCGCCGGGATATTCACCTTATAGCGGCTCACCGACCGGGAGCGCCGATTGACGAAAGAGAGCTGGAACGGCAAGGAACTGTCAAAGTAATTGAGGAATGAGCTCCAGCCTCCAAAGATAGCAGTCTGATCCTCCGTGGACGCAACGGCATAATTGATATCCTCATATTCCACCGTTTTCGTATAAAGCCCGCCGGGGAGCTGACAGATGCCGTCCGGGTGCATCGCCACATAGGGGATCGTCTGCTGGGCAGACACCACGGCCCGGCGTTTACTTGCCTTTGGCTTGCTTTTGCTTTTTGTTTTCTGCAATAGGCTCCTCCTTTCCTGTGAATGGCGCGTAGATGTTCTGCGTCTGATAGGGCCTCACACCGGGCCGCAGAAACCGGGTGTTGAGGATATTCCGCAGCACCTTTTCAAAGGGCAGCCCGTCTTTTTCGTACATGGCCATCATAAAGGCCGGGAGCATGATCCCCAGCATGACGAACAGCGCCCCGGTGTTGCCGATAGCCCCACGGGACAGCAGATAGGCCGGGACGCCCACCGCTGCACCGATGCCGAAACAGACAAGCTGGCGTTTGGTGAGGTTAAAGGCAATTTTCGTTTTGATTTTGGATAGGTCGTTGGGAACATTTACATAGGGCATCCGTCACACTCCTTTCTTGGGACAAATTGTCCCGAAGTGCTTTTGTTCATTGCGTTGTCCTTTCTTAATGTGCACCGAAGATGCTCTTTGCAACCGAGCCTGTTTTGAACAGAGTGAAGCACAGCAGCACCGTATAGCCGATGCAGCTCCAGATCGCCCCAATGGGATCGCCGCCTGTGGCAATACCCTGTACCAGCACCGCATAGATAGCCACGCACACAAGAATCAGCAGACCTTGGAAACCGACAGCGAACAGGGACTTGATGTAGTTCTGGCCCATGCTGCCAATTTCACGGTTGGAGAGGGTCGCAACGGGGATCGGGGCCAAGCTGGTGAGCAGATATATTTCAATCATGCGCCCATAGACGATGACGAAAATAATAATGTTCAGCGCCATCATGGTAATGTGAATGAGGAACGACTGGAGCCACAGACCCAGCAGGGGGCCGACTTCCATCGCCTCCAAGGTGGCCTCCAGATTATCCAGCATGGATGCGCTGATGTCGGTGGAGCCGCGCACCAGCCCTGCGGCATTGACAATCACGCTCTGGGACATATCGAATACCGCCATGACGATATTGAATGTATTGGAGAGAATGAGGATGGCCGCCGCCGTTTTGAAAATCCACTTGAAGAAAATCCAGTAGTCCAGATCGTGTAGGTTGTTCTTTTCGATAATGAGCTGGATCAGCTCATAGGTGGCAACAAAGGTTAAAATCAGACCGGCAATCGGCAGTATCACCGTTTCAGAAAGCTGCCGTATGAGGGAAAAGACCCCGGCGTTCCAAGCCACCGGGGTCGTCCCTACTTGCACCGCAATTTCTCCGACACGGGTATTGACCGTATCAAAAAGGCCCGTGAGGTTGCCCATGATACCCTCAATCAGCAGCCCTTTTATCCAGTCTGTAAGCCAGTCGGTGAGAAATCCCATAAGCTAAACCCTTAAAACAGGGAGGACAGCAGGGGGATCAGAGTGGTGCCGAGCACGATGATGCCGCCGCCAGCCATGAGCTGCTTCATACCCTGGCTCTTCGCGCCGGGGTTATCGGAGCCGTAGCCCTCCAGCAGGTTGACAACGCCCCACACGCCAAGGCCAGCGCCGAGGGCAATCACGAGGGTCTGCAAAGTGTTGATGGCAGAAGCGAAAAACTGCATATATTACTCCTTTTCTCCGGGCTATACCCGGCCACGTCGCCACAAACTTCATATCGCTCCTTTCCGCGCAAGCGCGAAAAGTCGTTCATTCCGTTGCGGCTCCTTCTCCCCCAAAATCTGCGATTTTGCGGGAACCCAATAAATTAGCCGCCCCGTGTAGGGCGGCAGCGTCCTCACCTCGGGACAATTTGTCCCAAGGTTTTATACAAAAGCGTCTGGATCGTCGAGATCGTCATAGTTGAGGATGTCCTCGTCCTCTTCTGTGAGCGCCTCGGCTGGCACATCCACTTCGTACACCTCACAAGCCTCGTTGGGGCTGGGCCGCCTGCGGCGGTTTATCAGCCTGTCGAGGTTAAAGGCGTTTTTCTTATCGGCCTCAGCCGTGTACTTGAAATTGGGGTGTTGCTTCAAATCGTACTTGCGGGAATAGAATGGGGGCAGGCCCCGGAGCTGCAAGATGCACCGATCACCGGGCATAGTGGCAAGCTCGCTGGGGGTCATCAGCTCCCGGCCCAGCCGCTGGGTGTTTTGGCTGTAACTTTCGGACTGGCCCCGTGTGCGGCCATCCGTCTGCATGGAGATCGTGGCCTTGCCCAGCCAGTTTTCCGATATTTCCTTGATAGTGCTGGCCTCGCGGCCACCAAGGAAAACTACGCTGTCCATGTTGCCGAGGATCGTTTCCGCGTTTTTATCGTAAATGGCCTTGCATTGAGCAAGCTGCTGATAGAGCAGCACAAGGCTCACCTCGCGGGAACGAATGACGGCCACCAGCTTTTCCAGTCCCGGCACTTGGCCCGTGTTAGCCGCCTCGTCCCACAGGACGCGCACATGATGGGGCAAGCGGCCCCCATGCACATTGTCGGCCCGTTCACACAGGAGATTGAACATCTGCGAAAAAGCGAGAGCCACCAAAAAATTGTAGGTGCTGTCCGTATCGCTGATG
>JAZSCJ010000102.1:0-5301 GCA_045602885.1 Oscillospiraceae bacterium | reverse complement strand
TCACCCAGCATGTTCATGGGGAAGTTGGTAAATGCCTGGAACATGAGGAATGCAGTTGCCTCAACCAGGAGGAGCATCCAACCACGGAAACCGAAGTTAATGCCAAGCTTGGTTTTCTGTTGCATAACAATTCTCCTAATTCTTAGTAGTAGTTTTTTCCGTCCCTCTCCAAGGACTCGGCAGCAAAGCTGCCTAACGAACCCCCTCCTCGATGGGTCTTCGTTGCGAAGATACTATATTGCACTGCGTGAGCGTGTTTTGCGGTGCTCACGCAGCTTGCAATCGGTGGTTGGTCTTACAGACCGGTCTCCTGAGCGTAGCGGTTGATCTCATCGGCGATGATGGGATCGATGTGGCCGTGGATGCTGCCGGGGCCGCCGCCGTTGGGAGAGGGGATGAAGTGGCCGCCGGGGATGTAGGTTTCGCACACGCGGCGAACCTCAGCACGAACCTGCTCTTCGGTAACATCAGCAAAGTCAGTCTTGGCAGCGTCGATACCACCCATCATGATCATGTTGGTCTTGAGCTGAGACTGGATCTTCACGATGTCGTTCTGGGGCAGAGCACCCTGCCAGATGTCGATGCCCAGCTCTTCCATGTCCTCGATGATGGGCTCCAGGAAGCTGTCGGAGTGGTGCATGATCATCACGCCGTTGTCGTGCAGGTACTTGTACAGCTTGACGTAGCCGGGCTTGATGATCTCGCGCCAGGTATCGGGGCTCATGAGCATATACTCCTTGGCGCCCCAGTCGTCATGCTGGAACAGAACGTCGGGATGCAGGTTCTCAACGATCTGCTTGTAGCACTCCATACGGTAGTCGGAGATGTAGTCGGCGATCTCACGCATGATCTCGGGCTCTTCCAGCATGTTGATCAGGCAGTTCTCAAAGCCGGTCAGGTTACGCAGCAGCTCGAAGTTGCCCACGGGAACCATGGTCAGGGACAGCTTGCCCTGAGCACGGGCAGCCTCCTGCTGAGCCAGGAAGGGAGCCCAGTCGAACTTCATCTCAGCAACCGGGGGAGCATGCAGAACTTCCTTCCACTTCTCCACGTCGGGGCAAACGATGTACTCGCCTTCCATGGGCATGACGCCAGGCTGGCCCTCGGGCCAGGTCATATGTACGCCCCAGGCATCAACCACGGTAGCGCCGGGACGCAGGGGAGACATGGCCAGGCTGACGGGGTTCATCATGAATGCGAAGGGTTCCCAACCGTTGATGACGGAAACGGGTTTCTCGCCATTGAGCATGGCAAGCAGTTTTTCTTTTTGTGTCATAAAATTGCCTCTTTCTTATTGGTTTTTTATATGATATCACAAGCGACCCCCGGATTCAAAGCACAAAAAATCGTTCAAATCAGAAACCGTTGGTTTCTGATTTGAACGATAGAACCCTATTTTCCGCTCTTTCTGGCCTGGTCAGCGGCCATCAATTGGCGAAACTCCTCCTGCAGTATGGTAAGTGTGCTGAAAAACTCGGCAAAGGGATTGTCCGGGCGATACACCAGTGACAGGCAGAACTGCGACTGGTGCGGCTCGGGCAAGGGGAAGGATTTCAGGCCCATTTCCTCCAGGTTTTCGAGGCCTACCGGGAACACGGCGTAATGTCGCCCCAAGCCCAACTGGGCGATCATGGAGTTGTAGCTGGGCGCGTACTGATAGCCCGACGCCTGCAGCTGACCGTAAAAGCCCTGCTTATCGGGGCCTTTGGCGCGGGAGAGGAACAGTACGGGCATTTGTGCCATATCTTCGGCCGTGATGCTTTCTTTGGCCATCCACGGGTGGAGATAGGACACCACCACCGAAGACGGAAGCTCCAGCAGGGGGATGCGGATCAAATCGTCAATGGAGTCCACCGGATTTACATTGGTGATGGCGATGTCGATTTTTCGGTTGCGCAGATCGGTATAGATCTCGTCCATCTCGGCGTTACCCAGTTCGATCTGCACCTGCGGCAAACCGATCATCAGCTCGGTTATAATGGGCTGGATAATCTGACGTTTGGGGATGCCGGTGAAGAAACCCACGCGGATGGTCTGCTTGGATGCCTCCAAATAGTTGCCCACCTGAGTCAGCGCCGTTTGAAACAGCTGATACACCGGCTGCATCTGGTTGCGGAAAAACGCGCCAAACTTAGTCAGCGTCAGCGTCCGGGCGGTGCGCTGGAACAGCTTCTCGCCCAGCTCCTCCTCCAGCACGCGCAGCTGCTTGTTCAGCGCCTGCGGAGAGATGTAAAGCCGCTCTGCCGTCTTGGCAATACTGCCATTTTCGCAAATATGCAGAAAGTAAATGATTCGGTTGAAATCCGCGGACATGGCTGCACCTCCGTTTGACCTTGCGACGGTATTTTCTTGCGCACGGGCACGTTCTTCTCCGTTTGTTTTTGCGCGGTATGATGTACTTATAATTTTATCACACGCCGCCCTGTTTGACAACCTCACACGCTCAACAAAGCAAACGCCACCCAGCGGTTTGACCGCTGGGTGGCGTTTGAATGTGTTTCGTTTGACCTGGTTGATCTATGGCTTAGATCACGCCCGAGGCCTGCATGGCTTCCATTACCTTCATGGTGGTATAGGCGTGGCTTGCCACACCGGCGACAATGCCCACAATGGACAGAATCAGACCGGGCATGGTGCGCTTCACCTTGCGGCGGCGGATGGCGAAAACCAGACCAATGATGCCGCACACATAGGAGACCAGCGGGATCAGAAGCGCCGCAACGATGGCGATAATGCCCAACACCAGCGAAGGCACATCCAGCGGCGCTTTGCCGTCGGCTTCGGCCAGGGTCTGCGTAGGCTCTTCAAACATCTTATTCTCTTCCATGATTATTCCTCCCGATTTTTCTTATTTTCAAACTGGATTGATCAGACTGACAACGCAAGTTCCTACACACAGCAGGAAAAACAGAATGAAGCTCACCGAGCAGTAAACGCTCTTGAAATGCTCCCCGCGGGCAAGCTCCTCCTCCGCCGGCACAAAGACCAGTCTGCGCACACGAAGGATCAGCATGACCAGACCGGCAATGCTCAGGCCGATCAGCGCAAGGGCATACACAAAGAAGAGGATCAGCGCGGGCAGCATTGCCATGATGGCCGCCTCGTCCACCACACCGGTCTGCATCTGCTCGATGGTCTGCATATCCAGCTGGGACAGCAGGAAGGGCGCAAATGCCGAGCCCAAAAAGTTGACGATCATGTGGAACAAAACCGGGTAGCGCAGTCGGCGCGTCCGGGTGTACACATAGGCAAAAAGCAGACCCAGACCAAAGGCATAGAAGAACTGGAACAAATTCATGTGGAACAGGCCAAAGGTCAAGCCGGAAAACAAAATGGCCGGCTTTTCGCCGTATCGGACGCAGCGGTCAATGAGCAGCTTGCGGAACAGAAATTCTTCCACCAGCGGCGCCACGATCACGATGACCAAAATCTTGATCCAGCTCTGCTCAAAGGCGAAATCGTTCAGCGGATTGACGGCATTGCCGCCGGAGAACAGCCAAGAAAGGCCCGTTCCGATCAGATTTCCGAAGTACATCAAGGCAAAGCACATCAGCAGGAACAGGAAGAAGTTCTTTCCGCCCAGCTTGACATCCTCTTTCTGCGTGGCCGGCAGCGTGCGCAAAATTGCAATGCCGCTGGGCAGACCAAACAGATAAAACGGAACAAAGGTAACCACCCAGGTAAACCAGCTTGCTTGGGCAAAGGCGAATCCACCGTCTATAAGCAGGCTTGCAACAACACTTGCCACCACTTGCACGATGGTGGTCACCACTGCGACCACAAGCAAGGCCAATGCAACGCGGCTGTACGCCTTTTTCGCCGTCATGGTTTTTGTCTCCATCTTACACCTCACAATACAAATGAGCCCTTTCCCCTGCGCGGCGGCTGACGCTTGCGCAGAGAATTCTTTACTAAGCTAAATTACTACAGCATCTCCTTTTTTGCAATACTTTCGCCCCCGTGATTCTTCATAAACTTTCCCGGGGTTTCAAAATGGCCCAGATTTGGAATTTTTTTGATTTAATTGAAAAGTTTAGGATTTGCTCATGCAAGGGCGTAAAAAAGGCAAATGGAGGGCAATATGTTTTTCGCCGCCAGTCGGTTTGCCGCCGTCAAATCGACGAAGAAAGTTTGATTTTCAAAGCACTTTGCCCGGGCGATCGCTCCACGGCGTAGCAGCCAATTTGTTGCGCCTCACACGCCAAAGCGCATCCGCTTTCTCGGTTGGGTTCCCCTTGCCTTATGGTTGAGGTTTTCCACAACATTACTTATCTGTCCCAAAAGTGCAAAAAGAAAAACACCCGAAATCCGAAGATTCCAGGTGTTTTTGGAGCTGCTACCCGGATTTGAACCGGGGACCTCATCCTTACCAAGGATGCGCTCTACCGACTGAGCTATAGCAGCAAATGGCGACGCGGAAGGGACTTGAACCCTCGACCTCCGGCGTGACAGGCCGGCGTTCTAACCAACTGAACTACCGCGCCATTTGAATGTATATGATGACTTTCGTCCTATAAGCTGGCAGGGGCAGAAGGACTTGAACCCTCGGCACTCGGTTTTGGAGACCGATGCTCTACCAACTGAGCTATACCCCTATATTGGTGGGCCTTCACGGGCTCGAACCGTGGACCGACCGGTTATGAGCCGGTTGCTCTAACCAACTGAGCTAAAGGCCCATGGCGTCCACAAAAGAAAAAAGCAGGCTTGCCGTCAGGCGTGGCGGCAAGCCGCTTTCTGGCTCCCCCTGTTGGACTCGAACCAACGACCCTGCGGTTAACAGCCGCATGCTCTACCGACTGAGCTAAGGAGGAATATAAAAGAGGCCCGGTCCGGTCAAGACCAGACCTCTTATTTGTGTCGGCACTACCTATCTTCCCAGGCCGTCTCCAGCCAAGTATTTTGGGCGCGAGTGAGCTTAACTGCCGTGTTCGGGATGGGAACGAAGTCGGAGGCCAAGCGGTCTTAGGAAGACAATTGATAGATTCAACTCCTTGGCTCACAGAACGACATGGCTACGATCCGACTTTAATAATAACATATTCCTCCTTAGCTCAGTCGGTAGAGCATGCGGCTGTTAACCGCAGGGTCGTTGGTTCGAGTCCAACAGGGGGAGCCAGAAAAAAGTCCTGTTCGAAAGAACAGGACTTTTTTCAATGATGTTTGCCTTACGGCAAATGATGACGCTTCGCTAATGATGTTCACTTCGTGAATGATGTCGGCTTCGCCTAATGGACTGGCAAACATCGCATCATTGCGAGTGAAACGAGCAACATCATGTTTGCGAAGCAAATGCATCATATC
>JAZSCJ010000101.1:0-6290 GCA_045602885.1 Oscillospiraceae bacterium | reverse complement strand
AACGTTGCCTATGCCGTTGTAGGGATCGTGGTTTCCCTTTTGGGGCTGGGGCTGGGACTGCTTTGGCGAAAGAAGGCTCCCTCTGCACAGTAAGCCGATGAGAACGCCGCAAGACAAAATCTGACGCAACGGTTGATTCCCGGCCGGTTTTGGGGTATGCTATACCGTAGATTGTTATGCTGCGAAAAAGGAGGTGTCCGATATGCTGCGCCACAATGCATTGATGGGTCTGGCGGTGGAGATCGGATACCGCCTGCAGGAAAGCGGTGCGGAGATCTATCGCGTGGAAGAGGCGGTGCGCCGCGTCTTTCAGGCCTACGGCGTCAGCGGCGGGCAGGTGTTCGCCATCCCCAACTGTCTGATCGTCAGCGTTATGGACAACGACGGCCGCCCCATTACCCGGATGCGCCGCATTCCCATTCACGGCACCGACATCAGCCGCATGGAGCGTGTGTATGATTTTTGCCGCACCATCTGTCAGCAGACCCCTGCGGTGGAGGATGCCATGGAGCAGCTCAGGCAGCTGGATGCCGCCAATCCCACCATTCCGCTGGGCGGACAGCTGGCGGGGTATTTTCTGGGCACGGGCGCCTTTGCCCTGTTCTGGGGCGGCGGCTGGCAGGACGCGCTGGCCGGCGGTCTGTGCGGTGTTGCGGCCGGCCTGTGCCTGTTTATCATGAGCCGACTGGAAGCCAACCTGTTTGTCAAAACGGTCATTTCCGCCTTTGTTTCGGCCTTTTTGGCGGCCGGACTGGTGCATTTCGGCATAGGACAAAACACCAATTATATTACCATCGGCGCATTAATGGCGCTGGTGCCCGGCGTGGTGTTTACCAACTTCCTGCGGGATATCATGGCCGGTGACGTGGCAGCCGGACTGCTGAAATTAGTGGAAGCGCTGTTAACGGCCGGGGCCATTGCGGTGGGCACCTTTATCGCCATGGCGGCCGCCACCGGGCTGTGGGGGGTATGAACATGGACTGGACGTACTTTCTCCCCTGCCTGTGGGCCTTTCTGGCCTGCGCCGGATTTTGCGTGATCTTCAACATCCGCAACCCCTCCGGTATTCTGATCTGCTGTTTTGGCGGCGCGGTGGGCTGGCTGGTCTATCTGCTGGTCATGCTGACCGGTGTGTCTGATCTGCTCAGCTGCTTTGCAGCTGCCATGGCTGTTTCGGCCTATTCCGAGATCATGGCCCGGGTGCGCAAGTGCCCGGTGACCGCCTATCTGTTGGTCTCTTTCTTTCCGCTGGTGCCCGGCGCAGGCATTTACTATACGATGGAATACGCCCTGCGCGGCCAAAGCGAACAGTTTTTGAATCAGGGACTGCACACTCTGGGTATTGCCGGGTGCTTGGCGGTGGGTGTGCTGGTGGTGTCCTCTGTGATGCGCATGGTCGTCACATTTCAAGCCAAACGGAGGAGCCGCGAATGACCCGATATTCCGTTGTTTTGCTGGATGCGGACAATACCCTGTTCGATTTTGACACGGCCGAGCGCAAGGCGCTGCACGGGGTGCTGACGGCACGGGGCTATACGCCGGACGATGATACGCTGCGCACCTATCACCGGATCAATGCCGGGCTTTGGCAGGCCTTTGCCCGGGGCGAGGTGGAGCAGGATTTCTTGCTGGTGGAGCGTTTTCGCCGGTTTCAACAGGCGGTGGGCGGCCATCACGATCCCGTCGCGTTCAATGCCGATTATCAGGCCGGACTGGCTGCCCACGGCGACTTGTTCCCCGGTGCGCTGGAGTTTTGCAAGCGCCTGGTGGCGCTGGGTTGCACGCTGGCCGTTGTGACCAACGGCGCTGCGGTGGCGCAGCGGGGGCGATACGAGGCCTCTCCCCTGCGCCACTATATTCCCTACCTGTTTATTTCGCAGGAGCTGGGCGTCAGCAAGCCCGACCCACGCTTTTTCGACCATGTATGCCGAACGCTGCAGATTTCCGACCGCAGCCGGGCCGTGGTCATGGGCGACAGTCTGAGCGCGGATATTCTGGGCGGCAATCGGGCCGGCATGGACACCATCTGGTACAATCCCCACGGCGCGGCGTGTACCGATTCCATCCGTCCTACCTGGACGGTGGCGGACTACGACGCGGCAGTGGATCTCATTTCGGACGCAACAAAAAGGAGCACAGACCAATGAAAAGCTTGATCTCTTTGGCTATGCTGGCCGTGGTTTTGGTCGGCGGATGTATTCCGGGGGTGGGCGAACGACCTCAGGTGCCCGATGCGCAATCCGCTGCGGAGGTGCAGGTCACACCCGAGCCGACCCCGGCGTCTGTCCCCACGCCCGAACCGGAACCTCCTGCGCTTCCGGCGGCCTATGACTATACCGCGCCGGTACCCCAGCGCGCGGCGGTGGACGAGGCGTGGTTTTCCGACGCCGTGTTTATCGGTGATTCGCGCACCGACGGCCTGCGGCTGTACAGCGGGCTCAAGGGCTGTGACTTTTTGTGCTACAAGGGCTTGAGCGTCTTTGGCGTGATGAGCGATAAACCGGTGGTGCAGACCCCCCAAGGCACGGTCAGCGTGTTTCAGGCCCTGGGAAAGAAGCAGTACGCCAAGGTCTATTTGATGCTGGGGCTCAATGAGCTGGGTCACAACAACGATCAAGGCTTTGCGGACACCTACCGGGCGGTAGTGGACAAGCTGATACAGCTGCAGCCCGAGGCGGATATTTACCTGCAGCCGCTGGTCCCCGTCAATACCCAGGTGTGCCAGCAGACCAACCAGCCGTATTACATAACCAACGCCCAGATTGCGGTTTACAACGAGATCATTCGGGACATTGCCGCGGAAAAAGAGGTTTATCTTGTGGATGTGAGTGCGGCGCTGGTGGATGAAACCGGCGAGCTGCCTGCGGATGCCAGCGCAGACGGCATTCACTTCCGAAAAGAGGGCTATAAGGCCTGGTACGAATATCTGAAAACCCACACGGTGGAACGTGTGGCCGAGGAGGAAACCCCATGAAAAAACTGGTTTGCGGCGTATTGTGCTGTCTGGCGCTTTTGAGCGGTTGTGGCCCGACCCAGCCGGAGCAGGAGACCAACTTTCCTGCCACTGTGACCACCCAGGCTCTGCTGGATTCGGGCGCGTTTTCCGAAGCGCTGGAAGAGTTGGATCTGGAAACGGCGCTCATGTTTTTCTGGCTCAACGGAGATATGGCGCAGTATGAGGGTTCCAAGGTGTACTGTTCCACCGGCGCAACCAGCGAAGCGGTTGCGGTGATCTGCTTTGCGGACGCACAGCAGGCGGCCGAGGTGGAAGCGGCGCTGAACACCTGGGTTGCCAATCAAATCGAGGCCGAGCGGGAGTACCGTCCGGCCGAGATGGAAAAGCTGGAACACGCCATCGTACAGGTGCGGGGCAACAGTGCTCTGCTGGTGGTGGCTGCCGACTGGGACAAGGCCGCCGCGGCCATTCCCGGCGCAGAATAAAAGAAAAACCGCCGAAGCTGTGGCGTCTCCACGGCTTCGGCGGTTACTTTATAACCGGGCAAAGCTGGGGCATAAAGCGGATAAATGGGAAAAGTTATCGAATAATGGAAAAATATAGTTTACATTTTTGTGGAAATTTGCTATAATACAGGGACAAGGAAAGTCAAAGGGATCGTCCTCTTCCGGGATGAGATAGTGAGGAGTTGACTTGTATGAAGAAAGATATGAAAACCGACAAGCAGCAAATGAGCATCCGCGGACAAATCATGCTCTGGATGATCGTGCTTACCATGGTGGCTTCGGTGCTGGTTGGCGCGGTCGGCTGCGGCTTGAACTATCGCTCTACCATCCATGTTCTGGAGCTGAATATGCTGGAAATGGCACATTTGGCGTCCTCCCGTGTGACGCAGGAGCTGAACGGCTATGCAAAAGTCACATATGAACTGGGCGGCATGGCGGAGTTGAGCAACCCGGATGTGGACCCCGCCGCCAAGAAGGCTATTTTGGACAGCCGTATCGAAACCCAGGGCTTTGTTCAGGGCGGTATTCTGGATTTGAACGGTGTGAACATCCTTGAACCGGGTGCCAGTTTTGCCGATCAGGACTTTTTCACCCGGGCACTGAAGGGGGAAACCACCATTTCCGAGCCTGCGATCCATCCCGTTACCGGCGAGCTGATCGTGTTTATTTCTGCGCCCCTGTGGAAGGATGGCGTTCCCAATAGCGAAGTGGTCGGCGTGGTATACTTTGAGCCCGACCCCGCGACGTTTAACAACATCGTCAACTCCATCCGGGTCAGCGAGAACGGCAGCGCCTATATGCTCAACAGCTCGGGCACGACCATTGCGCACCAGGATATGCAGGTCGTTCTGAGCCAGGAAAATGCCATCCAGATGGCCAAGACCGATCGGTCGCTGGCCGGTCTGGCTAAGCTGGAAGAGAAGATGATCGCCGGTGAGCATGGCTACGGTGAATATTCCTATGGCGGCGCGCAAAAGATCCTGGCTTATGCACCCATCGAGGGCACCGGTGGCTGGAGTATTGCCGTCAATGCCCCCATGAGTGATTTTACCGGCGCGTTCTATCAGAGCCTGGCGATTACCGCGCTGATCTACATTGTTGCGCTGGTGGCGGCGGTTTATTGCTCTCGTTACCTTTCCCGAAAGCTGGGCATGCCGTTGAAGGCCTGTGCCGACCGGCTTACGCTCATGGCGGAAGGCGATCTGCACACCAATGTCTGGCCGTCGCTCAGCACCGACGAGATCGGTCAGCTGCTTACGGCGACCGAGACCCTGCGTGCGGATATGAGCGACATCGTCAATGACATCAAGTACATGACGGGCGAGCTGGCCAGTGGTAACTTTGTGGTTGAGGTCGAGAAAACGGAATGCTTCGTCGGCGACTTTGAAGAGATTTTGACCTCCATGAACGGCATGCGGGACACCATGGACCAGGCGCTGCGTCAGATCGCCGTGGCCGCAAACCAGGTGGATTCCGGCTCGGATCAGGTGGCCTCGGGCGCACAGGCACTCAGCCAGGGCGCGACCGAGCAGGCTTCCTCGATTCAAGAGCTGGCCGCAACCATCAACGAGATCAACGTCCATGTTCAGCGTACCGGCGTGGAGGCCAATGAGGCCAGCGAGCAGACCAGCGAGGCCGGCCGCATGATGCAGGAGTGCGACAAGCAGATGGACGACATGGTGGCCGCCATGAACGACATCAGCAAGACCTCGGAAGAGATTGGCAAGATCATCAAGACCATTGAGGACATTGCTTTCCAGACCAACATTCTGGCCCTCAACGCCGCCGTTGAGGCCGCCCGTGCAGGCAGTGCCGGCAAGGGCTTTGCCGTGGTGGCAGACGAGGTGCGTAATCTGGCCGCCAAGTCGGCCGAGGCGTCTCAGAGCACGGCGGCTCTGATCGAAGCATCGGTAGCCGCAGTGGGCCGTGGTGCCAAGATTGCAAACGATGCCGCCGCCCAGATGCAAAAGGTGGGCGTGGTTGCACAGGACGTTTCGGTCAAGGTGGCCGGCATTGCCGCCGCCGCCCAGGAGCAGGCTGCTTCCATCGACCAGGTGACCACCGGTATCGACCAGATCTCCTCTGTGGTGCAGACCAACTCGGCCACCGCCGAGCAGTCGGCCGCCGCCAGCGAGGAGCTGTCCAGCCAGGCACAGATGCTCAAGGATCTGATGGTCCGCTTCCGTTTGGATGCCGATGCCCCTGCCCCGACGCCGTTGCACGATGTGTCGGCTGCTACGGGTGATTACGGATATGCACCCATGTACGGAGACAGCGATAAGTTCTGATAAAAAACTAAGCCGTGCCCGGTGAACAAACTGGGCACGGCTTTTTGTTTAAGGGAATGGGTTCGACTCCCGTTGCCTTAGCGCTGATATTCAAACTCCAGATTATACAGGCTGACCGTGTCGCCGTCCTGAATACCCATCTCTTCCAGACGGTCAAACAGGCCGGACTCACGCAGCTTTTTGTCGAACCAGTTGCGCGATTCGTAATCGTCGAAGTTGACGTTGGCCATAAGCTGCTGCAGCCAGGGGCCTTCCACGATCCAGGTGTCGTCCTCCTGCTCGATCTGCAGCGGCGCGCTGGTGTCCACTTCGGGGGCACGGGGCACGTATTCCGGCTCGTACACGATGACGGGGGGCAGCTCGGCCAGTTCGGCGGCGGCCGCCTTCATCAGCTCTCGGGTGCCAATGTGAGCGGCGGCCGACATCTCAAAGAAGGGCATGCCCAGCTCCTCTACATAGGCCTTCAACGTCTCCAGTCCGGTGCGGTCCTCGGCAATATCCACCTTGTTGCCCACCACCAGCATACGCCGGGTGGCCAGT
>JAZSCJ010000100.1:0-10099 GCA_045602885.1 Oscillospiraceae bacterium | reverse complement strand
CTGGCTGCCGGCGCCAAGAAGGTCGTGATCTCGGCTCCCTCCGCGGACGCTCCTATGTTTGTTATGGGCGTGAACAACACAGTGTATGACAAGAGCATGAATGTGGTGTCCAACGCTTCCTGCACCACCAACTGCCTGGCTCCCATCGCCAAGGTTCTGCACGACAACTGGGGCATCACCGATGGTCTGATGACCACCGTGCACTCCACCACCGCCACCCAGAAGACGGTGGACGGCCCCTCCAAGAAGGATTGGCGCGGCGGTCGTGCCGCTGCCGGCAACATCATCCCCTCCTCCACCGGCGCCGCCAAGGCCGTGGGCAAGGTCATTCCCGAGCTTAACGGCAAGCTGACCGGTATGTCCATGCGCGTTCCCACGCTGGACGTGTCTGTGGTCGACCTGACCGTCAACCTGGCCAAGCCCGCCAAGTACGATGAGATCTGCGCCGCCATGAAGGCCGCTGCCGAGGGTGAGCTCAAGGGCATTCTGGGCTACACCGAGGACGCTGTGGTTTCCAGCGACTTCTTGGGCGACACCCGCACCTCCATCTTTGATGCCGGTGCCGGTATCGCGCTGACCGATACCTTTGTCAAGGTGGTCTCCTGGTACGACAACGAGATCGGCTACTCCAACAAGGTGCTGGATCTGATCGCCTACATGAGCACGGTGGATCACAAGTAAGAAGCACCGCAACACAAGAACGACGGAGGGCACCGCAATGCGGTGCCCTCCGATTTTGTTTGCTATGAAAAACCGGGCCGCTGCATATTGCAGCGGCCCGGTTTGTTATGTATCCGATCAGATAGCGGGGAACTTGATGTTGCGGTACTTCTGAGCCAGCTCGGTGGTCTCACCCTGACGCTGGAAGAACTGAATGCGGGTCTGCACGATCTCGTTGAGATGCTCGGCACGAGCTTCGTTCTTGTTGCGGTCACGGATCAGACCGTTCTCAGCCAGAACGAACTTCAGCTCGCCATTCTCGTCGCGCTGCAGGTCGCCGCCGGCGCCGCAAACTGCGCACTCGAAGGGATACTTGATGCCGTCCCAGTGCTCTTCGCCGCGGAAGACCAGGTGAGCGTGGCAGTTGGGGCACAGACCCAGATTGGGATCGCCCAGCCAGGTGCGCTGCTCGACGGGAGTCTGGATGGCCTTGATGATGTTCTCGCCCATCTTGTGAGCGCGCTCCAGCTGCTCGGGACGCAGCAGAACGTTGCCGGGACGGCCGTTACGGACAGCCAGCATCTTATCCACGACAGTGATGGACTGGGTGAACATGGTGGCGCTGATGCCGTCCAGAGCCAGGGTCTGCCAGTCCAGGCAGGAACCGCCGTTGGCAATGATGCCGGCCACAGTGTGGGGATCTTCCTTGACGTCGCCAATGGCCAGACGGAAAGCCAGCTCATAGGCCAGGAAGCGCTGAGCAAACTTCAGATACAGGGAGCTGGGAGTCAGGTCGTAGGTGGGAACACCCACGATGACGCCGTTGCAGGTCTGCATCTCGTTGACGATCTTGTCCATATCGTCCTTGTTCTTCAGAACGCAGCCGTCATAGTGGTCGCGCTTGCCCTGCTCCATCTCACCCATCTGCATGGTGCACATCTCACAGCCGATGCAGTGCTCGATGTGATAGTCAAACAGGTTGATCATCTTGACCTCAGCGCCAGCCTCCTGACAGGCCAGCAGAGCTTCCTTGACCAGGATCTCGCTGTTGCCACCGTGACGACCGGCGACGATACCCAAAACTTTCATTTCGACAACCTCCAAATAGTTTTTCTGTGCGAAGTTGTGAAAATTATATCATTCCAATGGGTGCTTTTCAATTTTTTGAGGTAATTTAACCATGCAATTCTGTTTTTACACTATGCCTTTTGGTAATGAATAGATTGCAAACAGGGCATGGATGTGGTATGGTAAAAGGGTGAGGTGAAAGTCTATGACACTCAATCAGCTCAAGTACTTTGTGGCGGTGGCCCGCTGTCTGAATTTTACCGAGGCGGCCCGCAGTTTGTTCATCACCCAGCCGGCCTTGCGCCGTCAGATCCAGGCCATGGAGGAGGAGCTGGGAACCCAGCTTTTTGTGCGGGAAAAGCGGCTTTTGAAGCTGACGCCCGGCGGTAGTGTGCTGTACAACAGCTTGCCGGACTTTCTTCGGCAATATGACGCACTGTTGGCCGATGTGCGCAGCGCAAACCGTGGCTATGAAGGCTGCCTGCGTGTGGGCGTGTTGGATGTGTACGACATTTCCGGCCTGTTTGCCCGGGTGGTCAGCTCCTTCCGAAGTCGCTACCCCCAGATCCGGCTGACGTTGGAACGGTATCCGCTGGGAAGTCTGCCCGAGCTGCTTTACGAGGATCGGCTGGATTTGATCTGCACTTACGGTTTTTCCCTGTTTGATAAGCCCAACCTGCTCACCGTCGATGTGCAAAAGTTTGATTCCTGCATTATGCTCAACAAAGATCATCCCTTGGCCCACAAGGAGGATCTGTCGCTGGAGGATCTTAAGCAGGAGCAGTTTGTGCAGTTGGGCGGCGAGGTCAATCGGGACGGCTACCGCTATATTATGGGGTTGCTGGACAAGGGCGGAATCTATCCCGAGATCATGCAGGTGGAGAAAATGGCCGACGTGCTGCTGTGGGTGGAGATGGGCCTTGCGGTGTCGGTGACGGGAAGCCATACCGTGGAGCGGCATAATCCCCATGTGGTTATCCGTGAACTGAATATGCCCGAGGCCAAGGGGCATGACATCACTATGGGGTGGGAAAGAAATAATTATAACCCGGCCATTGCGCTGTTTATGGAGCGCATGGAGCAGGAGGAGGGACAAGGCCACATCTTACCGGCGCAGCCGGCCCGACCTCATTGAAATTCGGCTTGACAGTTATGGTAAAATGAACTGGGTCTGCATGGCCCTAATATGTATAAAAGGCGGAGATCGGATGTCGCACAGCTATGACGCAATTATTATCGGCGCCGGAGAAGCCGGTGTCTTTGCCGGCTATGAGCTGGCACGACTGTGCCCCGAAATGAAGATTCTGGTTTTGGAACAGGGCGCGGACATTTTCACCCGTGCCTGTCCCATTGTGGCCGGCAAGACCAAGGAGTGCATCCAGTGCAAGGTGTGCGGCACCATGTGCGGTTTTGGCGGTGCGGGCGCGTTTTCCGACGGAAAATTCAATTTCACCACGGCCTTTGGCGGCTGGCTGACCGATTTTATGGACGCCAAAGAGGTCATGGAACTGATCGAATATGTGGACAGCATCAATGTCCTGCACGGCGCCACCGACAAGGTGTATTCCACCCAGTCCCCTGCGGCACGTGAGCTGGCCAAGCGTGCGCTGGAGCACGACCTGCATCTGCTGCAGGCACGCTGCAAGCATCTGGGCACGGAAAATAATCTGCGCATTTTGCAAAACATCTACCTCGGCATGAAGGAGCAGGTGGAATTTCGTTTCCATACCGCGGTAGCGAACATTGCGATAGAAGGTGAGCACAGCTACCGGGTCATCACCGAGCGGGGGGAGGAATTTACCACCCGCTGGCTGATTGCCGGCCCCGGCCGGTCGGGCGCCGAGTGGTTCTCCGAGCGTTGTAAGGCCTTGGGCATCAAGCTGATCAACAACCAGGTGGACATCGGTGTACGTGTGGAGCTGCCTGCGGTGGTCTTTGAGCATATCACCGACGTGGTGTACGAATCCAAGCTGGTCTACCGCACCAAGCAGTACGGCGACCAGGTGCGCACCTTTTGCATGAACCCCTACGGCCATGTGGTGGCAGAAAATGTGGAGGGGATCAACACGGTCAACGGCCATTCCTACGCCTCCCCCGAGCTGCGCAGCGAAAACACCAACTTTGCGCTGCTGGTGTCCAACCGCTTTACCCAGCCCTTCGATCAGCCTTACCGCTACGGCAAGCACATCGCTTCTCTGTCCAATATGCTGGCCGGCGGCGTGCTGGTGCAGCGCTTTGGCGATCTGGTCAAGGGCGTGCGCACCAATGAGCACCGCATGAGCAAATCCTTTACCCGTCCCACGCTGACGGCGGCCGTGCCCGGTGATTTGTCACTGGCTCTGCCCAAGCGCCAACTGGACGATATCATTGAGATGATCTATGCGCTGGACAAGATCGCGCCCGGTACTGCCAATTACGATACGCTGCTTTACGGTGCCGAGGTCAAGTTCTATTCCTCCCGAATGGAACTGTCCAACGAGTTGGAGACCAGTCTGCCCGGTTTCTTTGCCATTGGCGACGGTGCCGGTGTGACCCGTGGTCTGGCACAAGCAGGAGCGTCGGGCGTCAAGGTGGCCCGGGTTATCAGCCAGCGGCAGAAACAATAATTTTATCCAGGTGGTTGCGCCATAAATTTTTTGACACCCGAATATGCAACCGGATATGCAGTTTTGGGGAAAAGGAAAAAATTAACGAATTACCGTTTTTCAAGGGTTTTCCACATCTTCCACAGGGTTTTCCACATTGCATTGGCGACAAATTACAAACATTTCATTCAAGTTTGGTTGACATAAGAACATGTCAAGCAAAATAATTTCGCCAGATTTGACAAAGTTTGCGAGGTGAGCATTTTGACGGACACCATTGCCGCAGTGGCCACGCCCAATTATTCCAGTGCTATCGGCATTTTGCGGCTTTCCGGCCCCCGGGCAAGAGAAATCGCCGCAGCGGTTTTCCGACCGTTGTCAGAAGGGACGCTGGCAGACAAGCCGGCACGCAAATTGATCTACGGCACGCTGCTGGACAAGCAGGGCGTGCCCATTGACCGGGTGCTGGCCACCTGGTCGCCCGCCCCCAACAGCTATACCGGTGAGGAGACGGCCGAGCTGCAATGCCACGGCTCACCGGCTGTGCTGGCCGCCGGGTTGGAGGCCTTGTTTGCCCATGGGGCCCGACAGGCTCTGCCGGGCGAGTTTACCCGTCGCGCCTTTCTCAACGGACGGATGGATCTGGCGCAGGCCGAGGCCGTCATTGATCTGATCGATGCCGAAACGGCCGAGGGGGCACGCAATGCCTACGGCCAGTTGACCGGGGCGCTGTCCCGTCGGGTGGAGGCCATTTATGACGGCTTGACCGATGTGATGGCACACTTCCACGCCGTGCTGGATTACCCCGATGAGGACATCGATCCCTTTACCGAACAAACCATTCTGGATGCGTTGCAGACGGCGCAGGAGCGGCTGGAGGCCTTGCTGGCTACCTACGACCGGGGCAGTCTGTTGGCTGAGGGTGTGCCCTGTGCCATCGTGGGACGGCCCAATGTAGGCAAGTCGTCCCTGCTCAATGCGCTGCTGGGCTATGACCGTGCCATCGTGACCAACATCCCGGGCACCACCCGGGACACGCTGGAGGAGCGTCTGCGTCTGGGCAGTGTGCTGCTGCGGCTGGTGGACACCGCCGGACTGCGGGAAACCGAGGACACGGTGGAGCGTATGGGCGTGCAGCGCAGCCGTGCCGCGGTAGAGCGTGCCCGTCTGGCCCTGCTGGTGCTGGATGGAGGACAGGCTCTGACCGATGAGGACGAGCAGGCTATTGCGGCGGCGCAGCAGGTGCCTAATCTGATCTGCGTGGTCAATAAATCCGATTTGGAGCTGGCGTTGGATGTGCAAGCGCTGCGCCGCCGGTTTGATCGCTTCTGCCTGGTATCGGCGGCCACCGGAGAAGGGTTGCAGGAACTGGAGGAGCAGATCGCCGCCTGCTTCCCCCACGGCGCAGACGAGGCCGGCAGTTTGCTGACCAACGCCCGACAGGCTGAGGCGGCCACACGCGCCAAAACCGCCGTGGAAGCGGCGCTGGAGGGCTTGCGTCAGGGCGTCACCCCCGATGCCCTGCTGACCGATGCCGAGCTGGCCATGGCGGCGCTGGGCGAGTTGACCGGCCGCAGCGTGCGCGAGGACATTACTGACCGTATTTTTTCGCGCTTTTGCGTCGGAAAGTAATCAAATAGCAAAGGGGCCCATCCGTTGGATGGGCCCCTTTTTGTCGTCAATCTCAGTATTTCTTGCGCAGGATCATAAAGGAGATCCAGTACAGCACCACGATCAGACAAAGGCTTCCTGCGGCCATCTGCATCAACACATCATGGCCCAGCAGCTTCAATACAATGGTACCCACGGCGGTGATCAGTACAAAGGTGTATCCGGCCCATGCCCAGGCTGTCATAGCAATGTATTTGTTGCGCTCGTCATTGGTCTGGACATCGACGTTTTCCCGGTAGTCCTCATTGGTATGATAGCGGATCTGGCGAACCAGGAACACAGCGCCCACAACGATCAGCGCCGTGCCCATGCCGCTCCAAAAGGAGTCCAGCATACCCACACGGTTGGCGATCCATAAAGCGATGCCAAGGGCAATTTCAAGAATACTTGCGATCATTCGGCGGTTACGGTTCATTCTTCGGTTCCTCCCTCGTCTTCAAAAATGAATACTTCTTCAATGGTGCGGTTGAAAAAACGGGCGATCTTATAGGCCAGGAAAATGGACGGGTTGTAGCGGCCGGTTTCCAATGAACTGATGGTCTGCCGGGAAACACCCATTTTTTTTGCAAAGTCTTCCTGTCGAATGCCCAGCTCCTTGCGAATGGCTTCAATTCGGTTTTTCATAGGCTCACCTCCGATTGTAAAGCGAACTTTACAATCGAAGGATAACATACGGCGCACCAAATGTCAAGCAAACTTTACAAAAAAGTAAAAAAGAAAAACGTGGGGACAAATCATCCGATTTGTCCCCACGCGAAGATGCGTGTGAAAGTTAGTGATTGATAACGCGAACCCGCAGCATACCCGGAATGGCGCGGATGGAGTTGACCGCGCTCTCGCCCACGCGGGTGTTGATGTCCACCAGAGTATAGGCGTAATCGCCGCGGCTCTTGTTGGTCATGTTTTCCACGTTGATGTTCTCCTTGGAGAGCATCATGGTGATGTTGGCCAGCATAGCCGGGACGTTGCGGTGGATCAGGCACAGACGGCAGATGCCGCTCCATTCCATTTCCACCCGGGGCAGGTTGACCGAGTTGATGATGTTGCCGTTGACCAGATAATCCTCCAGCTGACGGGCGGCCATGACGGCGCAGTTGTCCTCGCTTTCGGGGGTGGAGGCGCCCAGATGGGGCAGTGCCACTACGTTTTTGGCCAGAGTGATCTTGTTGTTGGGGAAGTCGGTGACATACTTTGCCACACGGCCGGACTCCAGCGCGGCGATCATGGCATCGTCGTCCACCAGCTCACCACGGGCCAGGTTCATGATGCGGACATGACCCTTCATCTTGCTGATGGCGTCCTCGTCGACAAAGTGCTTGGTCTTGTCGGTGTAGGGGATGTGCAGGGAGATGTAATCGCACACGCGGTACAGCTCGTCCACGTTCTTGACCACATGGACGTGGCGGTCCAAACGCAGCGCGGCATCCACCGACAGGAAGGGGTCGTAGCCGTAAACTTCCATGCCCATGCTCAAACCGATGTTGGCCACCAGAGCGCCGATGGCACCCAGACCGATGACGCCCAGCGTCTTGCGGTACAGCTCGGGGCCCACAAAGGCGGCCTTGCCCTTTTCCACGGCGGCGGCCACATCCACGTCGGGGGTGTTGGCCTGCTCGCGCACCCAGTCATAGCCGCCCATGACGTCGCGGGAAGCGGCCAGCATAGCCAGCAGCACCAGCTCCTTCACGGCGTTGGCGTTGGCACCGGGGGTGTTGAATACCACGATGCCGGCCTCGGAACAGCGGTCGATGGGGATATTGTTGGTGCCGGCACCGGCACGGGCAATGGCACGCAGTGCATCGGGGAATTCATAATCGTGCATTTTGGCGCTGCGCACCAGAATGCCGTCTTCGTTCTCCACATCGTCGCCCACCTGGAAGCGGGCGGCGTCCAGCTCGGCCAGACCGACGTTGGAGATTTTATTTAAAGTCTTAATTCGAAACATCGTCCTCGTAACCTCCATATCATTTGTTTCCGCCTTGCGGCGAAAACGCACTCATTCCGGTACTCGTCCTCTCCTCAATGAACCCGCTTGCGCTGGGCTTCATCGGGGACCCCGGAATAGATAATTTTAATTAGTTGTTCTTATCGAATGCCTTGATGAAGTCCACCAACTTCTCCACGCCTTCCACGGGCATGGCGTTGTAGATGGAAGCGCGCATACCGCCCACCAGACGGTGACCCTTCAGGTTGGTGAAGCCGGCGGCGGTAGCCTCGGCCACAAACTTGGCGTCCAGCTCCTCGGAAGCGGTGCGGAAGGTCACGTTCATGTCGGAACGGGAACCCTTCTCGGCAGCGCAGGTGAACAGCTTGGAATTGTCGATGCAGTCGTACAGCATGGCGGCCTTTCCGCCCTTGATCTTTTCCATGCCTTCCACGCCACCCAGGCTCTCCAGATGATCCAGATTCAGACCCAGCATATAGATGCACCAGCAGGGAGGAGTGTTGTACATGGACTCCTTGTCGATCATGGTCTTGTAGTTCATCATCAGCGGAGTGTAGGGCAGCTCGTTGCCGGCCAGATCCTCACGCATGATGACCACCGTCAGACCGGCGGGGGCCATGTTCTTCTGTGCGCCGGCAAAGATGATGCCGTACTTGCTCACGTCGATGGGACGGGAGAGGATGTTGGAGGACATATCGCACACGATGGGCACGCCGTTGGTCTCGGGCACATACTGCCACTCGGTGCCGTAAATGGTGTTGTTGGCGCAGTAGTAGAAGTAGCTGGCATCGGAGTTCAGAGTCAGCTGGCTCTGGGTGGGGATGTAGGTGTGGTTTTTGTCGGCGCTGTTGGCGGCCACCGAGATCTCACCGTACTTCTTGGCCTCTTTGTAAGCGGTGTTGGCAAAGTTGCCGGTGATGGCATAGTCGGCCTTGCCGGTCTTGCCGATCAGATTCAGAGGCGCCATGGAGAACTGTGCGGAGGCACCGCCCTGCAAAAACAGGATCTGATATCCATCGGGCACATTGAGCAGCTTTTTGAGCTTGGCACGGGTGTCTTCAAAAATCTTCAAAAAGACCTTGGAGCGATGGCTCATTTCCATCACGGACATACCGGAGCCCTGATAATTGGTGATCTCAGAGCCGGCACGCTCCAGCACTTCCAGCGGCAGCATGGACGGTCCAGCAGAAAAATTGTACACTCGTTGATTGGCCATTGCGGTTTCCTCCTAAAAAATTTAGTAGTGTAAATTGTTGAAAATGTGTATTCATTATATTCGTGTCAAAAAAATTAGTCAATGACGGGAAGGCCAAAAAGACGGCACAAACCTACAAGCTCTTTGTGAGAAAGTTCACAAGGGAGCGACAAATGTATTTTTCAAAAGGCAAAAATTTTGCGTTTTCTTTTTCATTTTCCTATGATAGAATAAAAAGGATCAGCAAAGAAACAAGGGGGCACCAAGATGCAGCTTTGGGAAGTAAGAGATATATTGCAGGCCAAGGTTCTGTGCGGCGAGGACTACCTCGATCAGGAGATCCATTCGGCCTGTGGCAGCGACTTTATGAGCGATGTGCTGGCCTATGTGAAGGATCAGTCCTTGCTGCTGACCGGTCTGGTCAATCCGCAGGTGATCCGCACCGCGGATATGATGGACATTAAATGTATCGTCTTTGTGCGCGGAAAGGTGCCCGATGAAACCATGGTCAAGCTGGCGCAGGATCGCAGGATCGTGGTCATGACCTCCGCCCAGCGTATGTACCCGGCTTGCGGACTGCTCTACACCAAGGGGCTGGGGGGATAAGATCATGGGGAACAAGATCGTATTGCAGTATCATGTGGAGGATGGCGACCTGTCATTGGCCGGCGAAGCCTCCTCGAAAATGAAGATGTCGCTGCGTCGGCTGGGTCTGCCGCCCGATGTCATTCGCAAGGCGTCCATTTGTATGTACGAGGGCGAGATCAACATGGTCATTCATGCCAACGGCGGCACCGTGACCGTGGAGGTGGGGCTGGATGAGATCGACCTGACTCTGGCTGACCGTGGACCCGGTATCCCCAATGTGGAGCGGGCCATGGAGGAAGGGTACACCACCGCCGGTGACACGGCCCGTGAGCTGGGCTTTGGTGCAGGCATGGGTCTGCCCAACATGAAGCGTTACTCCGACGAAAT
>JAZSCJ010000099.1:0-3090 GCA_045602885.1 Oscillospiraceae bacterium | reverse complement strand
AAAATTTTCGCCGTAAATGCGTTGCGGCTTCTTGAAATACACAAAGTATTCCTGCGAATCCACGCCTTTTTCCGTCAAAAATTTTCTCGCAATCTGCTTTTGGTGATTTGTATTTCGCCTGCACGTCATAAATTTAATTTATCAATTAGGAGGTCAACATGACCCGATTAGGAGAGACCCTGCGGGCTTATCAGGCCCGCGATCCGGCGGCACGCAGCCGACTGGAGATTTTTCTGCTGTATCAAGGCGTACACGCCATCATCAATCACCGTATTGCCCATTTTTTCTACCGTCACAATTTGAAATTTATTGCCCGCGTGGTTTCCCAGTGGAGCCGCTTTTGGACCGGCATCGAGATCCATCCCGGCGCCAAGATCGGCCGCCGTCTGGTCATCGACCACGGCATGGGCATCGTCATTGGCGAAACGGCAGAGATCGGCGATGACTGCCTGTTGTACCATGGCGTCACGCTGGGCGGTACCGGTAAAGATTCCGGCAAGCGCCACCCCACGTTGGGCAATAATGTAATGGTGTCCACCGGCGCCAAGGTGCTGGGGCCCTTTACGGTGGGGGATAATTCCCGTATTGCCGCCAATGCCGTGGTGCTGTCCGAGGTGCCGCCCGACGCTACGGCCGTGGGCGTGCCGGCCCGGGTGGTGCGCATTGCCGGCGAGAAGATCGACTTTGCCACCCAGGTGGATCAAATCAGCGTGACCGACCCGGTGCAAAAGGAACTGCAGGCCCTCCATTCCCGTTTGGAATGGCTGGAAAAGCAATACGATGCACAGCGGATCAGCAAGACAGACGAGGAGTAATCGCATATGAAACTGTACAATTCGGCCAGCCGCAAGAAGGAAGAATTTATCCCCCACGAGCCGGGCAAGGTGTCCATGTACACCTGCGGCCCCACCGTGTATCACTTTGCCCACATCGGCAACCTGCGCTCCTATATCATGGAGGACGTGATGGAGAAGTACCTGCGTTATGAGGGGTACGATGTCAAGCGGGTCATGAACATCCCCGACGTGGGCCATCTGGCTTCCGACGCCGACACCGGCGAGGATAAAATGCTCAAGGGTGCAAAGCGGGAAAACAAGACGGTCATGGACATCGCCAAGTTCTATACCGACGCCTTTTTTGCCGACTGCGCCAAGCTGAACATCAAAACGCCCGACGTGGTGCAGCCTGCTACCGGCATGATTGACGAGTATATTCAGACCATCACCAAGCTGATGCAGACCGGCCATGCCTATCTGGCCGGCGGCAACATCTACTTTGACACCTCCAAGCTGGAGAAGTATCATGTGTTCCACGATCACGATGAGGACGATCTGGCCGTGGGCGTGCGCGAGGGCGTGGAGGAGGACAGCAACAAGCGCAATAAGAACGACTTTGTGCTGTGGTTCACCAAGTCCAAGTTTGAGGATCAAGCCCTCAAGTGGGATTCCCCCTGGGGCGTGGGTTATCCCGGCTGGCACATCGAGTGCTCCTGCATCTCCATGAAATACAACGGCGAGTATCTGGATCTGCATTGTGGTGGCATTGACAATGCCTTCCCCCATCACACCAACGAGATCGCCCAGTCGGAGGCCTATCTGGGCCATCCCTGGTGCAAGTATTGGATGCACGTGGCTCACCTGAACACCAACGACGGTAAGATGAGCAAGTCCAAGGGCGAGTTTTTAACGGTCTCGCTGTTGGAGGAGAAGGGCTACGACCCGCTGGTGTACCGCTTCTTCTGCCTGCAGTCCCACTACCGCAAGAGTCTGGTCTTTACGTGGGAGAATCTGGACAACGCCGTGGTGGCCTACAATAAGCTGATCGGCCGCATTGCTGCCTTGAACGAAGGGGGCGAAGTGGATACCGCGGTGCTGCAGCAGTACCGTGAGCGCTTCCAGGAGCAGATGGGCAATGATCTGAACACCTCCATGGGTGTGACCGCGCTGTACGATGTGCTCAAGGCCAAGACGGATGATGCCACCAAGCTGGCCATTCTGGATGACTTTGACCGAGTGCTGGGGCTGGAGCTGTTGGACAAGGCCAAGGCGGTTCGGGCCGAGCAGGCCAAGGCGCAGACAGCCCAGGCCGAAGGCGGCTGTGTCATCACCGGCGAGGGCGACGCTGCCATTGACGCATTGGTTCTGGCCCGTTATGAGGCCAAGAAGGCAAAGAACTTTGCCGAGGCCGACCGCATCCGCGACGAGCTTAAGGCACAGGGGATTGAAGTGCTGGACACCAAGGACGGCGCGGTCTGGAAACGAGTATAAAATAAAAGGAGATGTGCGTTTGCACATCTCCTTTTTTGTGAACTTATTTCAGCACCAGCACAGCGACCACCACAATGACAAGGATGGCCAGGATCACCCAGGGTGCGGCGCTCTTTTTCTTCTTTTTGGCCTTGGGTGCGGTGCGGGGAACATAATCATCGGAATCGTCGTCCACACGGGCACGGGAAGGACCCTTGGAAGGATTCGCGGTCATCTTATCCAGATCCATGAGGAGCTGGAGGTCGGAATTCAGGGGCTCACCGCAGGCACTGCAGAAGATGCGATCATCGGGGTTGTTTTCACCGCAAGCGCGACAATGCTTCATGGATGTACACTCCTTAACAAATCATAATATGACGCTATTATACCAATAAGCAGCCAAGGGAGCAAGAGAAAGCTTGATCAGAAAGGCAGACCCAGTCCGCCGGTCAGCTTTTGCATGTTGCTGGCCATATCGGCCTCGGCGGCGCGGCTGGCCTCGTTGACGGCGGCCACAATGAGATCCTGCAGCATTTCCACGTCATCGGGATCGACGGCGTCGGGCCCGATGGTCAGGGACTTGAGCACGCGCTTACCGGTGACTACGGCGGTAACTACGCCGCGGCCGGCGCTGGCGGTATAGTCCTTTTCCTCCAGCTCGGACTGCATCTTCTGCATATCCTGCTGCATCTTCTGGGCCTGTTTGATCATATTCATGTTGATGCCGCCGCCCATGCCGCCCATGCCGCGGCTGTTATATCCTTTTGCCATTGTAATTTCCTCACTCTCTGAAATCAATGTTATCAAACTGCCGACTCAAGGCCAGCAAATCGTCCAGATTGTC
>JAZSCJ010000098.1:0-5855 GCA_045602885.1 Oscillospiraceae bacterium | reverse complement strand
GTTCTTTGTTTTGTTCAGAAAGACCTGACCGTCCAACCCCTCCAGCTTGGCGGGGGTGTTGATGTCAAACAGAAACAGGCCGCCGGGCATGAGAAACAGGTGGATCCGCTCAAAGGCGCGGCGCAGTTTTTGGGGGGTGGTGACATAGTTGACGCTGTCCAGACAGCAAACACATGCGTCAATGGTGCCGTACAGGTCCAGCTTCTCCATGCTCTGACACAGGAACATGGGCGGCTCCTTCACGGTCAGCTCCCGGCACTTTTCGGCCGCCACCGCCAGCATTTCGCCCGACTGATCCACACCGATCATCTCATAACCGCGCAGGGCAAGCTCGGCCGTCAGCGAGCCGGTTCCGCACGCCAGATCCAACACGGTATGCACCGGGATGGATGCCTTGGCAAAATGCTTCTCCAGATAGTCGGCCCACGCACGGTAGCGTACATCGGTCGTCAGCTGATCGTAGCTTTCTGCCAGAAAGCCATAGCTTTCCGTCATGTTTCGCTCTCCTTGTCCTTGGATTGCTGGATACGGGGCAAAATGGCCTGATACCCTTCACCATACTGCAGCGCGCGGTTGACCCGGCTGATGGTGGCGCTGGATGCGCCGGTGCGCTCCAAAATGTCGTTATAAATCATGCCGTTGGACAGCAGCATTGCCACTTCCAGCCGCTGCTCCATGGCACGCAGCTCCGACATGGTGCACAGATCCTGAAAAAACTGCTTGCACTCCTCCACGCTTTGTAGCGTCAGAATGCTCTCATACAGTACATCACTTTGAGTTCGTGCCTTCTTTTTCATTGCCACTGGATTGCCCTCCTTTGTGTTATACACATTTTATCAATTCAGAGTGTGAAAGTAAAGTAGGCAATTTACCAATTCACCGTTTTGCCCGTTTTTTCATAGATTGGAAGTAAAAGGAGGGCATTTGTATGCAACTTCCCACGCCACCGATCACGCCGCAATCATACCGGCGCACCATGAAGCACGACGGTCAAGCGGTGCTTACTCTGACCCTGCGCCGCCCCTCTTTGCCGGAGCGTGGCAAAACCGCACGAATGGAGCGCTATTTTGCCCGACTGGCCCAGCTATGGATCCAGTATGCGGAAAACCGCCTTTTCCCTCAAGCCTGCCGGGCATACGACCGGGCCCGGGACGAGGGCGCGCCCTTTGCTCCGTGGCAGGCCGGTCTGGACTATCAAATCACCTACTGTCAGCCGCCGCTCATCAGCATGCGGTTGGAACTGATTGAAGGCAGACCGGACGGACGAACGCTGCGCACTTACATAGGCGAAACCTGGAATTGCGCCAGCGGATTTCCCTGTACGCTACGCTCGCTTTTCCGCAAGCAGGGCCGACATTGGCGCAGGCAATTGATGGCTGCGCTGTGCGCCCAAGCCGAGGAACAGTTGACCGGTGGCGAATCCCTTCTGGATGCAAACTGCGTTCAAATCATGCAGCGCACCTTTGATGCGGATCGTTTTTATCTGACCGATACGGGCGTAGCGGTATTTTACCCCATGCACCACTTGGGACCCTATGCCGAAGGCGTTCCGGTGTTCACCGTTTCGCTTCCCACCACGGCTTAAGCAAACAGATTGCCTGCGCCATCCAGGACATTTTTTCGATGGTATGTCACAAAATCCGGTATGCGCTCGGGGTACGCCTGCTCCCAAGCCTTGAGCAACAGCTGCGGATTCAACCCCGGGTTCTGGGCACAGATAACCGCATCCAAAACCATAGCATTTCCATTCTCTGTAACGGAAAAAGACTTTACAAGCGGAATGATATCAACGACGGTTTCTCCCGTCTTGGATTTCTTGGATTTTTTGGTGATCTCCAGGCTTTCCCGGCCCATAAGTTCCTTCCATGCCTGTGCCGTATCGCCGGGCATCCCCTGCTCGTACTCCATGGTGATGCGATAGTCCACAAAGGTCAGTTCCTTGGGCTTGCAGCCGCCCTCATAGCAGCGCTGCACCGTGATGCCCTCGGGCAGAACGGCGTTCAACCGGGCAGGCACTTCCTCGTGGGTCGCCCCATCCAGAAGCTGAAATTCCAGCACTTCACACTCGCTGGAAAAGCCCAGCGACAGGGGCAGCAGGATGGAGATAAAGGGGTGCGGATTAAATCCCTCGGTGTGCTTGATGGTCAGTTCGGCGCGCTGAAAGGCGCGCTGGAAAGTGCGCATCAAATCCAGATGGGAAATGTACTTTGCCCGTCCGGTCTTGGAAAACAACAGTCTACTCATCGCACTTACCTCCCGTATACAACTTGTCAGCACCACAGGCCGTACATTGCACCCGGCAGTCCGGCGTGATTACACCCTGATAACATTGCTCACGCTCACGCCAGAAGAATTCCGGGCGCACTCCGACCGAAGTGACCGACCAGGGCAGCACTTCGTCCTTTGCGCGGGCACGACGGGCGTAAAAATCGGGGTCGATCCCACATTGATCAAAGGCATTCAACCAGCGCTCCAGGTCAAAGTATTCGCTCCAGGAGTCAAACTTGGCTCCATTACGCCATGCCGTTTCGATCACATCGGCCACACGGCGGTCACCGCGGGAGAAGACCGCCTCCAGCATACTGGTCTCGGAATCGTGCCAGTTGTAGTGGATGGAGCGGTCGTGGATGTGCTCCCGCAGCAGGTTGACACGACGGAAGTACTCCTCCTTGCTGATCTGACCCTCCCACTGGAAGGGGGTGTGCGCCTTGGGCACAAAGAAAGAGGTGGACACCGTGATATGGATTCCACGCTTTTTGTTGGTGGAATACTCACGCCAGCATTGCAGCACCTTGTGCGCCAGATCGGCGATGGCGATGACGTCCTCATCGGTTTCGGTGGGCAGACCCAGCATGAAATACAGCTTGAGCCGGCTCCAACCGCCCTCAAAGACCATACGGGCCGAGCGCAGGATCTCTTCCTCGGTGATGTTCTTGTTGATGGCGTCACGCAAACGCTGGCTGCCTGCCTCGGGGGCAAAGGTCAAACCGGTCTTGCGCACCTTTTCCAGCCGCTGCATCAGTCCCAGCGAGAAATTGTCAATGCGCAGCGACGGCAGCGACATGCTGATATTTCTGGGTTCGCAGTACTCCAACAGGCCGTCACACAACCCCTCCAGCGGACGGTAATCACTGGTGGAAAGCGACGACAGGGTCATCTCCTGATAGCCCGACTCCTTGCAGGACTGGATCCCCTGCTGCTTGAGCAGTTCGGGATCCTTGGTGCGCACCGGACGGTAGGCATAACCGGCCTGGCAGAAGCGGCAGCCGCGAATACAGCCACGGAAAACCTCCAGCATAACGCGGTCATGAACGATCTCGGTGGACGGGATGATGGTCTTGACCGGGAAATAGGCCTTGTTCATATCCTGCACGATGCGCTTGGTCACCGGCAGGCTGGCCCCCTCCCGGGGCGTGATGGCGGCAAGGGTACCGTCCTCTTTGTAGCTTACGTCATACAAGGACGGGATGTACAATCCGGGGATCTGCGCAGCGGCAATCAGGAACTGCTGTTTGCTCCATCCCTCCTGCTTGGCCTTGCGGTAGAGCTGGATCATTTCCACCGTCACATCTTCGCCCTCACCCAGAGAGAAAATGTCCACAAAGGCCGCCAGCGGCTCGGGATTGTAGGCGCAGGTGCCGCCCACCACCACGATGTTCTTCAGCTCGGTGCGCTGCTCGGCACGCACTGGAAGGCCAGCCAAATCCAGCATATTCAAAATGTTGGTATAGGCCATTTCATAGCCTACGGAAAAACCGATCAGATCAAATTGTGCCACCGGATCGCCGCTTTCCAAACCGTAAAGCGCAATCCCCTCCCGGCGCATTTCTTCTTCCATGTCACCCCAAGGGGCAAAGACGCGCTCACACCATACGCCGTCCATCTCGTTCATCAGCCCGTACAAAATGCGCACGCCCAGATTGGACATTCCGATCTCATAGGTATCGGGAAAGCACAAGGCAAAGCGGACATCCACCTGCTCCTTGTCCTTCACTACAGCATTGTATTCGCCGCCGGTATAGCGGGCCGGCTTCTGCACGCGGGGCAGAATGCGTTCCAGCTTTTTATTCATGCTTGCGTCTCCCTTTCCAGATTGACTCTTACGGTGTACTTTTCCAGCAGTTTCAGCGGACGATAGGACAGCTTGGACTTACGCAGTCCGGGATCGCCCACATCCTCCTCCCGGTTGATAAAAGCCACCTCATCAGTAACAAATTCCTTGGCAAAGCACTGCACCAGCTTTTGATACACACCGGGATAGGCGGTATCCGCCTTTTCGATGTGGACAAACAGGGTGTCACGAACAATCTCCCCCATGGAGATACCCACGATGTTTCCCGCGTTGCGCAGAATGCCGCCCTGAAAGCCGTATTGCTCGAAGTGATCCAGCACCTCAAACACCTTTTCTTCCTCTTCCCGGGCGGTGTCACCCTCCTTGCTGCGCTGATCCAGCAGGGCACGGTAAAAGCTGCGCACCGGCTCGACATGCTCCGCCCCCATGCGCTCAAAGCTCCATTCGGGACACTCTCGCTCAAACCGACGCACGTGATTGCGTTGAGCCGCGTACTTTTTGCCCGCAAACTCGACCAAATCCCGACTTTCGTACAGATAATCAAACCAATCCCGGTTTTCCTCTACCTGCGCGTTGGGCCAGCGATTCTTTAGGGTATCCAAATCCAATGGAGTGACGTTACAAAACTCCAGCTCAATCCCCTGCTCCCGGCAATCGTCCGCAATGCGATCCAGCATACGCTCGGCCGCTTTCCCGATGGGTACGGTAAAGGCATATTTTCCATCCAGATAGCGGGAGCGAAACACCAGCGTTTCTTCCTCGATGGCAAACCGATTGTCAAAGTAGTCCCGCCACATCAGCGTACTGCCAATGGTGCAATCGCAAAGGCGGCGCTTTTGCTGCTGGAAATAAGGACGAATCAGCGGAATGTGCTTCAATTCCAACTTGGTAAACTCTAACTTACTCAAATCTGTACTCCTGTTGCTGCGTTCTTAACTCATTGAACTTGTATTATACCAGAAATCCCATTTGGTTTCAATCGGGAAACTACGACGCTCCTCGCCCATTGAACAATACCGTCACTTGTGCGCGCACTTATTATACCCAAATAAACAAAGAGGAAAGCGAAACATCGCTTTCCTCTTTGCAAACGACAGATAAATTAGCCCAGCAGCTTGACAGCAGTCTCAGCAGCGGTAGCAGCGTCGGGAGTGTAGGCGTCAGCACCGATGCTCTGGCAGAAGGCGTCGGTGATGGGAGCGCCGCCCACCATGATCTTAACCTTATCGCGGATGCCGGCGTCCTTAGCCTTGGCAACCACGTCAGCCATGCTGCCCATGGTGGTGGTCAGCAGAGCGGAGCAGGCGATGATCTGGCAGTTATTATCGATGGCAGCCTGAACAAAAGCTTCGGGCTCCACGTCAACACCCAGGTCGATGACTTCCAAACCCTTGCCCTCAAACATCATGCGAACCAGGTTCTTACCGATGTCGTGCAGGTCGCCCTTAACGGTGCCCAGAACAACCTTACCCTTGGACTGCATGCCGTCCTCAGCCAGGTAGGACTTCAGCAGCTCAGCACCCACGTTCATAGCGCGAGCAGCAACCAGAACCTCGGGCACGAAAACCTCGTTGTTCTTGAACTTCTCGCCGATGATGCTCATACCGGACAGCAGGCCCTCTTCCAAGATCTGCTTGGCGGGGATGCCCTCTTCCAGGGCCTGAGGGACCAGGGTCTTGATCTGCTTGGCGCGACCCTTCTGCAGTGCCTCGGAAATCTCAATCAAAGTGCTCATATGTAGTTCTCCTTCCAAAATATATACATTTTTGTATACACAACTGAT
>JAZSCJ010000097.1:0-3467 GCA_045602885.1 Oscillospiraceae bacterium | reverse complement strand
CCGGCTACGAGCCCATCTGCCAGGCGGACACGCTGGAAGAGCTGGCTGAGAAGGCCGGTATCGATGTGGCCGGTTTCATGGAGCAGGTCGAGGAAGTCGGAGGCCAAGCGGTCTTAGGAAGACAATTGATAGATTCAACTCCTTGGCCCACAGAACGACATGGCTACGATCCGACTTGGCTGCCGGCTACGAGCCCATCTGCCAGGCGGACACGCTGGAAGAGCTGGCTGAGAAGGCCGGTATCGATGTGGCCGGTTTCATGGAGCAGGTCGAGGAGTACAACGCTTCCTGCGAGGCCGGCTTCGACGAGATCTTCGAGAAGGATCGCCATTACATGGAGCCCATCGCCAAGGGTCCTTTCTACTGCTGCCGCCAGAACGTGGGCGCTTACGGCTCGCTGGGCGGTGTCAAGATCAACAACAAGATGGAGGTTCTCAACGACGAGGCCAAGGTCATTCCCGGCCTGTACTGCGTCGGCACCGATGCCTGCACCATCTACGGCGACAGCTACAATTTCACTCTGCCCGGCAACACCATGGGCTTCTGCATCAACTCCGGCCGTATCGCCGGTGAAAATGCCGCCGCCAAGGTGTGCGAATTCTAAGGAGAACACATGATTAAACTGACGATTGACGGGCAGGTCATTCAAGCGCGTGAAGGTCAATCGGTTCTGCATGCAGCGCTGGATGCCGGGATCTATATCCCCCATCTGTGCGACCACCCCGATCTGGAGGCCAAGGGTGGCTGCCGCCTGTGCAGTGTGACCATCAACGGCAGCGAGAACGCTGTGCCCTCCTGTACCACCATCGTGGAAGAAGGCATGGTTGTGGAGACCAAGAGCGAGCCTGCCATGGCGGTGCGCAAGGTTTCCATGGAACTGATGCTGGCCACCCATCCGGCCGATTGTACCGGCTGCCCCAAGTACGGCAAGTGCGAGCTGCAAAGCCTGTATCAGTACATGGGTGTCAACGGACAGGATTGGCGGCAGAAATCCCGTCCGGTGCCCACCGACGAGAAAAACCCGCTGATCACCCATCTGTTTACCCGCTGTATCCGCTGCGGGCGCTGCATCCGCGCCTGCCAGGATAAGCGCGGCGTGAAGGTGCTGGATTACGTCCGTGACGGCTCGGGTATTCATGCCGGTGTGCCCGAGGGCAAGAGCCTGGCCGATGCCGGTTGCCGCTTCTGCGGCGCCTGCATCGAGGTTTGCCCCACCGGCTCCATCGTGGACGCCGTTGGCTTGATGGAAAAGCACACCTCCTACGCAGACAACGTGGTGCCTTGCAGCGCCGAATGTCCTGCCCACATTGACATTCCCGCCTATGTCCGCGCCATTCGTGAGGGTCGCCCCGGGGATGCCCACGCCATCATCCGTGAGAAGGTACCATTCCCGCTGGTGCTGGGTCATATTTGCAACCACCTGTGCGAAACCGGTTGCAAGCGCAGCAACATCAACGATCCCATGGGCATTCGCAACCTGAAGCGCTTTGCCGTTCATAACGATAGTGAGCAGGCGTGGAAGTCCAAGGGCTTCATGAAGGAACGCACCGGCAAGCGCGTCGCCGTGGTCGGCGCCGGCCCCTGCGGTCTGACGGCGGCCTATTATCTCAACAAGCTGGGTCACGATGTGACCGTGTTTGAAAAGCGTCCCCAGCTGGGCGGCCCCATGACCAGCGGTATCCCCGGTTACCGTCTGCCTTTGGAGGGCGTGATGGCTGAAATTCAGCACATTCTGGACAGCGGCGTTAAGGCCGAGGTCAATGCCGAGATCAGCGACGTTGCCGCCCTCAAGAAGGACTACGACGCCGTTCTGGTCGCCGTGGGTGTCAGCAAGGGCCGCAAGTTGCCCCTGCCCGGCGCCGACTTCAAGCAGGTCTATACTGCCATGGACGTTCTGGCGGACAACCGCGCCGAGAAGGATATGTCCTATCTGGGCGACACCGTCTGCGTCATTGGCGCAGGCTCGGTGGGCTACGATGTGGCCCGCAGTCTGGTGCGCAAGGGCATGACAGTCAATCTAGCCTGCATTGAACTGGCGGACAAGATTCTGGCTGACAAGGACGATCAGGAAGAGGGCGCGCAGGAGGGGATCAACCTGCTGCCCGGCCGCTCCTTCGAAGAGATCGAGGGCACGCCCGATAGGGTCACCGGTCTGCGTGTACATACCGTGCTGTCCTCCACCTATGACCGCGCCACCGGCAAGGTCACCGAGGTGGTGGAAGAGGGCAGCCAGACCACCATTCCCTGCGACAGCGTGGTTTTCGCCACCGGTCAGTACACCGGCTTGCAGGACTACGAGAACTTTGGTATCGAGCTCAACGGTCGCGGATTCCCTGTGGATCCTGCCACCGGAGAGAGCGGTTTTGTGACCAGCGTGGACGGCATCTTTGCCGCGGGCGATGCCATCACCGGCATCAGCTTTGTCATCAAGGCCATCCAGCAGGGTCGTCTGGTGACGGCGGTCATCGACAAGTATCTGGGCGGCGACGGCGAGATCGCGGAAACGCTGGCCGAACGCACGGCCGATCCCTATATCGGCCGCCGGGAGGGCTTCGCCGCGCTGGAGCGCGTGGAGCAGGATCTGCGCGATGCCGACGAGCGCTTGAAGGACAACGAGGATGTGTACCACACCTATTCCTGTGAGCAGGCCAAGTGCGAGGCAGACCGCTGTCTGCAGTGCGACCTGCGCCTGCAGTTCCAGCCGGTCAAGCTGTGGAATGAATACGGAGGTGCCAACGGATGAACGAGAAGCTGTTGAATCTCTCCGAAAAGCAGTGCCCGGTGGATGAGCTGCTCAAGTACGCAAAGGGCCATAAGTGCCTGGACTGCGGCAAGTGCGTGTTCGGCTACGAGGGTGCTGCGCAGCTGGAGCTGACGCTGGCGGATATCACCATGAAAAAGTCCCGTTCCACCGACATGGCGCAGATGACCAAGCTGTGCCAGCTCATGGCCACCCAGGCCTTGTGTGAGGACGGCGTGGAGCTGGGGCAGACCGCTTTGGCGGTTCTGGACCAATACGGCGACGAGTTTGCCGCGCATATCGCCAAAAAGAGCTGCAAGGCCGGTGTGTGCAAAAAGTTTGTCACCTATCACATTCTGGCCGACAAGTGCGTGGGCTGCGGTGATTGCATCGACGAGTGTGACGATGACGCCATTCTGGGCAAAAAGAAGTTCATCCACGTCATCGATCAGGATGAATGTACCCAGTGCGGTAAGTGCGTGCAGGCGTGTGACGAGGAGGCCATCGTTATGGCCGGCGCCATCAAGCCCCGCTGTCCCGCAAAGCCCATTCCCTGCAAACGATAACATGATTTGAGGTGTTTTTATTATGGAAGAACGCAGCAAAGTATATGAAATGATTCTGGAACGTCTGACTGCCATGCTGGGCCCCAAGGATTACACCGAGGACACCAAGTATGCCGATATCGGCATGAAGTCGGGCAACTATTCCTCCATGATCACCGAAC
>JAZSCJ010000096.1:0-9823 GCA_045602885.1 Oscillospiraceae bacterium | reverse complement strand
AATGGCTGAAAGTCTCCCGGCTGATCAAGCGCCGCACGGTGTGGCCCATGCGGCATACCGCCGCACGGGGACCCCTGTGATTTGTAATGCTCGGGGCGAGTGAATCGTCCCTGCGCCAAAGGAATGCAGGCATTCCTTTGTACGCCGCAAAGGCGGCGGGCGCCGTTTGGCGCCGGGTGGCCACCCTGCGGCAAAACCGAAGGAGAGGGTATTTGCGATGCGACTGGATAAATGGCTCAAAGTCTCCCGGCTGATCAAACGCCGCACGGTGTGGCCCATGCGGCATACCGCCGCACGGGGACCCCTGTGATTTGTGATGCTCGCGACGAGAGAATCGCCCCTGCGCCAAAGGAATGCAAGCATTCCTTTGTATGCCGCAAAGGCGGAGGGCGCCGTTTGGCGCCGGTTGGCCACCCTGCGGCAAAACCGAAGGAGAGGGTATTGGTAATGCGACTGGATAAATGGCTCAAAGTCTCCCGGCTGATCAAGCGCCGCACGGTGGCCAATGAGGCCTGTGACAACGAGCGGGTCAGTGCCAACGGCCGGGTGGTGCGTGCCTCCTATGACGTTAAGGTGGGCGACGTGCTGGAACTGCGCTTTGGCGAAAAGACCGTTAAAGTGGAAGTGCTGACGGTGGCCGAGCACGTAGGCAAGGCCGACGCACCGGCGATGTACAAGCAATTGTAAAAAATCAGGACGGCTGTGCTACCGCACAGCCGTCCTATTTTTTCGCATGCCCCAGCAATGGGGTGCTTCTTGTAGCGTTCTGAATAATTGTTCCTTATTCCCAGTCGTCGTATTCAAACCAAATATCAGTTCCGGATACGTACTCCTCTTCCTCATCGCCGTATTGCGATTGAAATTCCCAATACTTGTCGGTTGGAATGTAATATATACTTGCGACCCCGTCACCGTAGAGAAAACCGAAGATGGTATCTTCGTAAAATTTCGCTTCGTCGATCAATTCATTGAAGCGCTTGGCTTCTCTGACCCGATTAGCGAGTTGGCTCGTCCCTCGTTGGTGGTTTTCTTCCAGTTCGATTAAAGCGGATGCTATTTCTTCACGCCGTGCGAGCATCTTTTCGGTCGAGTAGGCAGGTGTTTGAATGATGCTTGTGATCGAGCCGAACACAAACAAAATGCCTACAATGATCACAATCCATTGAAATTTTCGCTTTTTCAAGAGGTCGTGTACAAACAGTCCAATTACGAGTATTCCTACAATTAAGGCGACCACAGATTCTACCACTGGCTGCACGCTCCTTTCGTATGACGTACATCTCTGCGTGGTTTCTTATCGAATGAAGTTGGTAAAGGTCTTTTGTACCGGGGCGGGTGCGGGCAGCGCATCCTTGCCGTACTCCTTGAGCTGGAGAAGCCACGCCATATTCCGGCCCAGAACCTCCATGATCTGCATGCCCTCGGCATCCTCCTGGGCCTGCCCGGGCTTGAGACCGTGGATGATGTTCCAGTAGTTGGAGGTGGGCAGCAGCATTTCCGAATAATTGAGATAGTGATACAGGCTGTCCACCGTGGCAATGCCGCCCGAACGGCGCACCGCCGCCACAGCCGCACCCACCTTGTGACGCAGCAGCGCGCCGTTGTTGCCGCAGACATAGAAGGCGCGATCCAGAAAGGCCTTGAAATTGGCGGCCATACCGGCATAGTGCACCGGCGCGCCCAGCAAAATGCCGTCGGCGTGGATCATGGCCTGGATCCAGTCGTTGACGCTGTCGCCCTGCAGCACGCACTTCTGATCCCGGTTGCGTGCGCATTGATTGCAGCCTTTGCAGCCCTTGACGTCTTGGCCGCCCACCCAGATGATCTCGGTTTGGATGCCTGCGCGCTCCAATTGGGCGCAGACGGTTTTCAAGGCATGGTAGGTATTGCCCTGTTCACGGGGGCTTCCGTTGAATGCGACAACCTTCATAGTGGGGTCATCCTTTCTTGGGTTTGATCAACCCAGCGTGCCGAAATTGCGCAGGGGGAACAGGACAAAGGAGACCTTGCCCAGAATATAGCGATGGTCGATGGCGGCCAGATCGGGGTGGCGGCTGTCGGTGGAATTGTTGCGGTTATCGCCCAGCACAAACACCGAGCCTTCGGGTACGGTAAGCTCATAGATGCCCAACTGCGGGCCGGGATAGCACATAATGCTTTCGTTGATATACGGCTCGTCCAGCGGTACGTTGTCCACGTATACCTTGCTTTCGGCATAGTCGATGTATACCGACTGCCCACCCACGGCGATGACACGCTTCACGATGGGGTAGTCCACATGATGGCTGAAATCCTTGGTCAACACGATAACGTCACCCTGCTTGGGGGTATAACCGATGCTGCGCAGGGCGATCAGATCCTTGTCGTGCAGGGTAGGCAGCATGGAAGGGCCGTCCACCGACATGATGCGCCCTACAAAGGTAAACAGCAGGATCAGCACCACCAACGCCAGCACCAGCGCCTGCAGCCAGAAATACAGATCCAGCTTGAATTCTTCCATGGGGCTGAGTTTGGACTGTTCGGGATTGGTTTGCTCAGACATGGGATACCTCCCTAAAAATCGAAATTACAGTAACCATGATACACCGGTCAGTTCAGGATTGCAAGCGGATCACATGCACGTCGCTTGCCCCTTGCAGCCAAAGCCGCTCCCGGCTCTGGCAGGTGAAAAGCAGGATCTGCCGCTGCGTGGCCAGCTCGCGCAGCAGGTCGAGGGCAAGGTTGAGCCGCTCGTCATCAAAGTTGACCAGCGCGTCATCCAGAACCAGAACAGCCGGGTCTTCACCGGGCAGCACCAGATCGCATACCGCCAGACGCACGGCCAGATAAAGCTGGTCGGCCGTGCCCCGGGACAGGGAAAGCAGCTTACGGGGGGTCACATCCCCGTGGCGGCCGGCCAAAGCGTCAAACTCCCGGGTCAGTGAGACCTGGTCGTAAACGCCGCCGGTCAGTTGCGCCAGCAGCTCCCCGGCGCGTTGGTTCAAGGCAGGGGACATACGCTGCTGTAGCTGGGCGTTGGCCTGTTCCAGTCCGGCCATGGCCAACACCAGTGCATCGTACTCCTCCCGGCGGCACCGGCGTGCGTCCTCCAGTTGGGCCAACTGAGCCTGCAGGGTGGCAGAGTCGCCCAGCGTATTCATTTCGCCCTGTGCCATGGCCAGGGTCTGATTCAGCCGCTGCAGTTCGACCTGCACCGCACCCAGCCGCGCGGCTACCTGATGCTCGCTGAGCTCGGGTGGTTGTTCGGGGACTTGGCAAGGCATCTCGGGTACGCCCTGGGCGGTGATGGCATGCAGCACCTTTTGGGCGCTTTCCAAACGCAGCCGGGCGGCCGATTCCTTCTCGGCCAAATTCAACGCCAGCGAAATGGCGGCCGACACGCCGTACAGGTCGGTGACCTCGGGGGCGAAGGCGCGCACGGTGGCGATCAAACGCTCGGTCAGTTCCTCCCGTTCGGCCTCCAACCGCTCCAGCGAAACGGCGCGAACAGCCGCTTCGGTGCGTGCCGATTCGATGGATTCCCATTGACTGACATAGGCTTTCGCTTGTTCTTCGATATCGGAAGCATCGGCGGCGCCGTATGCGTCCAGAATGGCTTTGATGCGAGAGCTGGCCCTGTGGCGGCGCAAGATCCAAACCAGCGCCACAGCCAAAAAGATTACGCTGCCGGCCAAAAGGGGCAGCAGCAGCAAGAGCAGTGCCCCGGCCAGACACCCGGCGGAAAGAAGCAGGAAAAGCACCAGGCAGCTTGTCCAAAGGGCCGTGCTCATGCCCTTGGCGCAGACGGCAGCTTTGTCAGCCCGGGCCTTTTCCCAAACATCCTCCGGCTTTCGGTCGGAAAAGACCGGGTGGTCAATGTGCAGCTCGGGCACTTCGGCGCGTTCGATCTCCTGCCGGGCCTGTTTGATGTTGGCATCCAGCGTATTCAGATAGGACAGCTCACCCTGCATATTCCGCAGCTTCTGCTGCTCAGGCGGTGTGCCCCGGCGCTGCAGCTCCTGCTGGACGCTGTCCATGGCCGACCGGGCGGCATCCAGCTCCGTCTTGGCTTCGTCGTAATGGCCGCGCAGCTGTGCTGCCGCCAGCGCCCGGTGGGCCTGCGCCTGATTTTCCAGCTCGGTCTGCTCGGCTTGCAGTACCCGAATCTGGGCGCGGGCATCGCCGGCCTGTCGGTTGCTGCGCTCCAAGCGGTCCAATGTGGCGCTGACCGTGGCGATCTCTTCCTCCAGTCGGGGGATCAGACCGTTTTTCTGGTTGGATTGGCGGCGGTTTTTCCAATCGCGCAGACGCTGCTCGGTTTCTGAATAGGACACATCCTCCTGTCCGGAGGACACGATGGCACTGATGCGCCGCTCCAGCTCGGCCGAGCCGGTCACCGTGATGGCGCTTTGTCCCACAAAGGCGGAGCGCTCAAACACCTCACGTCCCACACCGGTCAGCATCTGGCCCACGTTGTCGCCGGTCAAGCCGGGAACCGGCGTTTCGGTGCCGGTATAGACCGCCTGGAACTGGCTCATGGGAGTGCTGCCGCGGCTGGTGCGGCGCAGGGTGATGTCGTTGCCGTTCCAGCTGGCTTCGATGCTGCCCTCCATGGTGCCGCCCGACCAGGGTTGATAGCGATTTTTTTCGGCGATGGTGCCTTTTTTGTCACGCTGCTTGGTGTCGATGCCGTAAAGCATGGCACGCAGGAAGGCCGACCAGGTGGATTTTCCGGCCTCGTTGGGGGCTTCAATGATGTTTAATCCATCCTTCAGCGTCAGGGTCTGTCCCTGCAGTTTTCCAAAGGTGGCCGTCATTTTTTTCAGCTTCATGAAACAAGATCCTCCCGGTTTCAAGCGTCAAACAACCTCGTAGAGTTTCGCCGCCGCAGCCTTTTTCGACCGGGCGCTTCATAGCGCAAAGTCCTCCCGGTTCTCCAGGGCCGCAAGACCAAAGCGAGTGGCCTTCTGGATTAGCGCGGCTTCTTCCTCGTCCTGGGCGCTGGCCAGTCGCTCCTGCATGGCGCGCAGGAACAGTCCGGTCAGATTTTCCTCCTCCATCCGGGCCCACAGATCCCGATGCACCCGGGTGCGGTCCCGAAAGCAGACGCTGTAAAAGAATCCGGCGCACCGCGTTTGCAGGGCGGCCAGGTCGATGCTGCCCTCACCCGATTCCCCACGCAGGACAAAGCGTACCAGATGGTCGCCGGCGGCGTGCGCCAGCGCCTTGGCGGCGATGGCGTCCACGTCATCCTCGGCGGTGACGGACAGTTCGATCTCCCGATACTGCCGCTTGCACAGGGGGACAAAATCCAATCGGACTTTGCCGCCCGGTTCCACCTCGCCGCACAGCACGCCCTTGACCCCGGTTTCATCAAAACCGCGGCCCTCGGGACAGCCCGGGTAGGCCCAGGGCACGCTGCCTGCCCATTGCACGCCGGTGCAGCTGTGGATGTGGCCAAGAGCAAGGTAATCCAGATTGGAACAGGCGATATCCTCGCTGGCTACCGGGCAGTAGCGGCTGCCCTGCCGGGCATCTACGTCGGCGTGGAGCACCATGAGATGCAGCTTACCGTCCTGGGGCGCGCTCCAGCCGCTGAGCAGGCTGTCGCCCCGCCCATCGGCGGTAAAGGCCGCGCCGTGGATAACGGCGTTTAGTGCGGGCAGCTCCACATCTTCCAGTTGGCCCGCGCGGAAGATATGTACGTTCTGCGGCCACGCATGGACGGCATAGGGGGAGCGGGGGGTGTAATAATCGTGGTTGCCGGGGGCGATGAATACGCTGGCGTCGATCTGGCCCAGCGTACGCATCAGAAGCTCCACGGTTTCCTGGTACACCCGGTCGCCGTCCAGCAGATCGCCGGCCAGCAGTACCACCTCGGCCCGGGTGGAGCGGGCCAGCTCGGCCAAACGCTCCAGGATCTGGCGCTGTTCCGCCCGGCGGTCTGCGGCCTGTTCGGGGGTCAGTGCGTCAAAAGGTGAATCCAGATGGAAATCAGCGGCGTGAATAATACGCAAAGTAATCCTCCTTGCTGAGGGCAGACCGCCCTATTCCTGCTCGTCCACCCGGACGACCGAAAGGCATCGCTTGGTGTTGGTATCGATGGTAAAGAGCACGGCATCCAGCTTGCACTTGCCCTGGGCGCTGTCAAAGCGGCTGGGAGGCGCGCCCAGAAAGCGGCTGAGCGCCTGCTGGGGCGGTACACCCAGCACCGACTGCGCCGGGCCGGTAAAGCCCAGATCGGTGACAAAGCCAAGCCCCTGGGGCAGGACTTGACAATCGGCAGTGGGAACGTGGGTGTGCGTGCCCCAAAGTGCCTGTGCACGACCATCCAAATGCCATGCCATGCAACCTTTTTCGCTGGTGGCTTCGGCATGGAAATCCACGGCGATGACATCGGCGTCTACGTCCTTCAACAGCCGCTCGGCGGTGGTGAAGGGGTTGTCGGCATGGAAATCCAATTCGCATCGGCCGATCAGATTGAGTACGGCGATGCGAAGACCCCGGGGGCCGTCGTAGATGCCCAGACCCCGGCCGGGGGCCAGTGCGGTGTAGTTGGCCGGGCGCAGCACATAGGGGCTTTCCTCCAGCGTGCGTGTGATCTGCATACGGTTCCATGTGTGGTTGCCCAGCGTGATCACATCGGCGCCGGCGTTCAGAATGTCCTCCGCCTGCGCGGGGGTCAAACCCACCCGGTCGGCATTTTCGCCGTTGACCACGGTAAAGTGTACGTCGTGGTTTTTTTTCAGGGTGCGCAGACGGCGGCGGAGAAATTCCAGACCCGGCTCTCCCACCACGTCGCCCACGGCAAGTAAACGCAGCTGCATACATCATCGCTCCTTGTTTGTTGGACTTATTATACGCAATTTACCCCGGAAAGGCAAAGAATATTTTGGGCAAAAAACCGCCCCAAGGCATTGCCTCGGGGCGGTGTATACCGTAGTTATTTGGTGGCCCAGTTGCCGGTGGCGCTGGCGGTCAGATAGGCGTTGATAAAGCCGTCCAGCTCGCCGTCCATGACCGAGCTGATGTTGCTGGTTTCAAAGGCGGTGCGGGTGTCCTTGACCATCTGGTAGGGCATAAAGACGTAGGAGCGGATCTGGCTGCCCCATTCGATCTTGAGCTGCACACCCTTCAGGTCGGAGATCTTTTCGGCCTTCTCCTGCATCTGCAGCTCCACCAGCTTGGCGCGCAGCATCTTCATACAGTTGTCCTTGTTCTGGAACTGGGAACGCTCCTGCTGGCTGGCTACCACAATGCCGGTGGGCTTGTGGATCAAGCGCACCGCCGAGGAGGTCTTGTTGACGTGCTGGCCGCCGGCGCCGCTGGCGCGGTAGACCTGCATCTCGATGTCCTCGGGTCGGATGTCGATCTCCACATCCTCGGGCAGATCGGGCATGACCTCTACCGAGGCAAAGGAGGTCTGGCGGCGGGCGTTGGCGTCAAAGGGGGACACACGCACCAGACGGTGCACGCCGTGCTCGCCCTTGAGATAACCGTAGACGTTTTCGCCCTCGATCATGATGGTGGCGCTCTTGATGCCGGCTTCGTCGCCGTCCTGATAGTCCATGATCTCGTAGGTAAAGCCGTGCAGCTCCACCCAACGAGTGTACATGCGGTAGAGCATCTGGGCCCAGTCTTGCGCCTCGGTACCGCCGGCGCCGGGGTGGATGGTCAAAATCACATTGCAGCTGTCGTACTCGCCGGTGAGCAGGGTCTCCAGACGGGCCTGTTCCATTTCCTGTTCCAGCGCGGCAAAGCCTTCTTCCAGCTCGGGCACCAGAGATTCGTCCTCCATCTCGTTGCCCAGTTCGCACAGCGTTATCAGATCTTCCCATTGACCCTTGCGCTTGTTCTGCGCCTCCACCTTGTCCTGCAGACGCTTGAGACGCTGCTGCACCTTCTAGGCCTTTTCCAGATTGTCCCAGAATCCGTCGGCGGCGCTCTGAGCCTGCAGCATATCGATCTCCTGCTCGGCGGCCTTCAGATTGAGGGCCTGATCCAGATCGTCCAGCGCGGGGCGGATGTTATTCAGCTTTACCTTATATTCATCGAATTGCAGCATAGATTGCACACTCCATATATTGCAGCAGTTTAAGGCAACGGGAGTCGAACCCGTACCGCATTTCAGCGGCCTGATTCGGCGCTTTTTGCCTTGTTGTCCTTGCCTTGCGCCAGCAAGGCTGCGTTCGCCGCAACAAAAATCTCTCGAATCTTGCTGGCTGAAATGTGTACGCAGTTTTTGCGGAGCAAATTTTTGTCCAGGCAAGGAAGAGGACGAGAGGGATACTTTGTGTATTTCCGAGGACGATGACGCAGCATGGGCGAAAATTCGCCCGAAAAAACCGGCACGGGTTCGATTCCCGTTGCCTTAGCCTAAATATTATATCGGACGCATGCACAATTGTAAAGAAAAATTAAGAACGACACGCAAACGCACCATGGAAAAAAGCCGCCCCACGGGCGCCTTTTTTATCGTTGGCTGGCGTACCCCTCCGGGTCGTCACAAAAAATCAGATCATCCACGTCGCCGCTGGGCACTGTCGGTTCGGGCGAGGGAATGGGAGTGGTAAACTCATCCATGCCGTGCCGCTTCCTTTCCGCAAGTCAATCAGATACAGACCAGTATATGCGCGCGGCACCTAAATATGCGCACAGAAAATCGGATGCGGTCACGGCTTGGGCAGTATGAGGAAGATGCATTGAAACCCGTTGTATTACAACGGGTTTCAATCAATTGAGATGCAAATGGGGCGAACGTTCTCTGCCGCTTACCGCTGCTTCAATACGCGGGCGTATTCCTCGGGATCATTGACGTTGGTCAGGATACGCGGCACGTCAAAGCCGGTGAGATCGGCTGCGGGCAGCTCCAGCATATCCACCTGCTGCAGCATATGAAGCATGGAGCGCCGCCCTTGCTCCAGGGCGCTGCGTATGGTGGGCAGGCAGGAGGAGGAATAGACGGCGAACACCGGCTCAAGCCCCTTGTCGCTGCGCAGCAGGCAAGCGTCATGATTGGCAAGGGTTTTCAATAAATGCTGTGCCAGCGCGGGATCGCCCAGGGGCAGATCGGTGCCGGTGAGAAAGATCACGTCGGCGCCGGTGTCCAGAAAGGCGGCCTCCAGCCCGGCCATAGGGCCGTCGCCGGGATGGCGGTCCACCACCTCCATCGCCCCGGCGGTATCAAAGCGGCCGGGTGTGTTGAGGGATACGGCGGTGACGTCAAAATAGGGTCGGTAGAGATGCACCAGATGGGACAGCATAGTTTCCTCGCCGAAGGGCAGGGCAGCCTTGTCCCGACCCATGCGGCGGGACATGCCTCCGGCCAGGATCACTGCGGCGGTTTTCATGGGCGGCGCCTCCTTTGGCAGCGTGAGAATGTGGGTTCATCTTACCAAAAAAACACACAAGATGCAAATGCATAAAACACAAGCTTTTCCACATCCTCTAACCACAGGAAATCCTGCAATCTGACAGGGAGGATTCACCATGAAAAGAACCTGCGCCGCCTGCGTGGCGGCTATTTTGCTTAGTGGACTGTGTATGCCCGCCCGGGCACAGCAGGCGATCCCTGCCGCGGCGGAAGTGCCCGGTGTGGATGCGCCCAGCGTGCTGCTGATGGAAAAGGAGACCGGGACGGTGCTTTGCGAGAAAAACGCCCGGGACAAGCGCGAGCCGGCCAGCGTGACCAAGATCATGACGCTGCTGCTGGTCATGGAGGCCATTGACAGCGGCCGGTTGAGTTATGACGACGTGGTGACCGTTTCCGCCCATGCCGCCTCCATGGGTGGGTCGCAGACCTGGATGAAGGAGCACGAGCAGATGAGCGTGCGCGATATGCTCA
>JAZSCJ010000095.1:0-4301 GCA_045602885.1 Oscillospiraceae bacterium | reverse complement strand
GTCTGCGACGTCTGTGGCCACAGCGACGAAGATTTGCCCGTGGAACCCGTTACGCCGGAAACCACCGCGCCGCCGCCTGCGGATACCGCAGCCCCGTCTGCGGACACCGCTCCGCCGATTGCGGACGAAACAAAACCGGGCGGGAGCAGGCCGCAATGGCATGTACCGGTGATTGTTGCGCTGTTCGCCTTTACTGCAGCCATCACCGCAACCATTCTCATTTTAAGAAAGAAACAAGGAGGCGAAAAGCAGTGAAAAAACGGTTGCTCAGTTTGATCCTCTGTCTTTTCCTTGCCATCGGCATGCTGCCGTCCGTGGCCTGCGCAGCAGCCGAGATCAGTTCCATCAGCCTGAAAGGCTACAAAGCTCCGGAAGCCGGGAAGTCCTTCCAGAACTATCTGGCGCTGACCGCCGAAGATGCGGGCATGTCTTTTTACGCCGTTGACTGGTATGACGAAACGGCCGGTCGGTTCCTGAACGGCAGCGATACGTTCCGGGAAGGGCATGTCTACTCCGTGCAGATCTGGATGGAAGCCCAAAGCGGTTACAGCTTCAAATGCATTAATGACAACACCCCCAATGTCACCGCCACCCTGGACGGCAGAGCGATGACGGTTACCAAAGCCTTTGAATACAAGGCCTGGGCCATGGTGGTGCTCAATTACACCTTCCCGGCTATCTCCTCCAATCAGGAGATCCGGACGGTGACCGCCACCGGCCTGACAGCCCCCGAGGAGGGAAACACTCCGGATTATTCTTTGACGGTGGCAGAGAACAGCTGCTCGGCCAGCAGTGTCACATGGACGGATTTGACCGCCGGCGAAGCTGTGAACAATGCTACGGAGTTCAAGGGCGGCCGGGCATACAGGGTTCGGTTTGCTGTGACGGCAAATCCCGGCTATGTGTTTTCTCAAAATGTTCAGGCTTCTCTGGATGGCAGCAGGGCAACGGTAATCAACAATTCAGGACAAAGGATTGATGTGGTTTTCGAATTTCCTGCCCTTGCGGAGGCACATACCCACACCCCCTCCGCATGGCGCACCACCGGGGCGTATCATTATAAGGCCTGCACCACCTGCGGCGACTTTCTGGAACAGGAAGATCATAAGGGCGGCGTTGCGACCTGCAATGAAAAAGGAAAATGCACTGTTTGTGGCTACGCTTACATAGAAACCAACGAAAACCATACCCCCGATACCACCAAATGGGTCGCACGGGGAGAAATGTACCACTTCCACCCGTGCAAGGGTTGCGGTGCCCATTGCGATATTGCAGATCACATTCCCGGTCCCGCCGGCACCCCCGGCGCTGCTGTGGTTTGCCGGGATTGCGGTTATGTCATCACCCCGGCAAAAAACCACGAGCACAAGCTGACGCTGGTTGCCGAGGTGGAGCCCACCTGCACAGAGTCGGGCGTGAATGCCTACTACACCTGCTCCGGCTGCAGCGAAAAATTTTATGATGCACAGGGTGCAGAGAAGATCGCGGATGAGGAAGACCTGACCATCCCGCCCCAGGGACATCACATTTCCAACGGCTGGGGCTTTGATGAGGATACCCATTGGCGCATCTGCGCATGGTGCAAAGCCAGAATGACTGAAACCGAGATGGAGCATGAGCTGCAGGACGGCAAGTGCACCACCTGTGAATTCGAAGGCACAGCACCCACGCAGACTGCACCTGTGCAGACCACAGATCCGGAGACTACAGCGCCTGCGCAGACTACAGAACCGGAAACCGCAGATCCGGAGCCTACAAATCCGGAGAGCGCAGATCCGGAGACGGAAGAAGGCGGTCTGCCCTTGTGGGCGCTGCTGCTGATCGGCTTGGTCGCTGTGGCCGCCGGCGTCGGCGGCGGCATCCTGGTGCTGAAACTGAGCAAGAAGAAAAGAGTGTGATTTGATATGAAAAAATTTCTCTCCGCACTCATTTGCCTGCTGCTGCTCTGCACTCTGGCGATGCCGGCCTTTGCCGCCGGGCTGACGATCACATTTACCGATGACAGTCTTCCGGAGGTGGGTGGCACGCTGACCGTTGATGAGAAAGCGATGCTGGAAGACGGCAGCATCACCGCTGACATTTACAATGCCTTGCTGGAAGGCAACGTGATCTACAGCTGGTATAAGAATGATATGCTGACGCAGGAAGGCACAGCGGGCTCTTCGAACTCCTATCCTTTGACGCTGTCCGATCAGGGCTGCACGATTTATGTCGTTGCCAGCTTCTTCGAGGACAGCAGCTTCCAGCCGGCGAAGCAGTGCGGCGAAGCCACCAGCGCCAAAATCACGGTTACAGGCCCCGCACCCAGAATCACCACAAGCGCCCTCCCCGATGCCACCGTGGGCAAGGCCTATTACATCAGGCTGGAATGCAGCGATGCCGACGCAGTTTTCTCCGAGATCATGGGTTCTCAGCTGTCTGAGTTCGGGCTGTGCCTGACCCAGCACGGTGAGATTGAAGGCACACCCACCAAATCCGGAAACTGTCATGTGAATGTCCACGCAGCCAGTGAGGGCGGCGGGGAGGACAGCGTCAGCTATGACATCACCGTCAAAGCCGCGCCTCCCGCCGTGGAAGTGGAGATCACCACCCAAAGTCTGCCGGAGGCGGTCGTGGGCAAAGCCTATCATGTGACGCTGGGCTGCACCGATGGGAACGCCAAATTCAACATTTCCTATAACCCCGGCAAGGCCAATGACTTTGATAAGACCGGCCTGACCCTGAACGACACCGGCATCATCTCCGGCACTCCGACGGCCGCAGGCAGCTATACGTTCTGCGTGTGCGCAGCCGGGGCGGACGGGGAGGACTACATGGTCTATACCCTGGCGGTGCGGGATGTATCGGATGAGGCGGCCCCGACCGCCACGCCGGAGGCGACTCCTGCGGCCACACCCGACGCCACGTCGGATCCTGCGCCTGCAGAGCCCCCGCAGCAGACGCAGACTCCCGAAGGTTCTCAAGAAGAAGCAGCGTTCCCCTGGTGGGGCTACCTGTTGGTTATCCTGGGCGGCATCACCACCGGCATCGGCATTGCATTAATCTTTATCAAATTGAAGAAAAATTCTTAAGGAGGAAAACATCATGGGATTCGGAGATCGGTTAAAAAAGACATTCGGCAAGCAGGAGTGCGCATTTTGCGGCAACGAAGTTGGCATGCTCAAGCGCGATAAGATCAAGGGCGGGGAGTTCATCTGCCACGATTGCAGACGCACCTGCTCCCGTTACATCCAGGTCTACCGCCTCACCAAGGATGAGCTGCTGGGCCATATGGAGGCCATGAAGCGGCAGAACAAGCTCTATGAGATGCTCGAGGGCAAGGCTAACACGTCTGTGCCCTCTGCCGGCAACCTCGAGGCTATTGAATTTTATGATGACTACGGCATGTTCCGCATCCGCGACCGCGACAAGGACGGCCGCTATCCCATGGAATTCATCCGCTATGACCAGGTGGCTTCCTATGAGCGTTATCTGGAGGAGGGTGAGCCCGACGAGCCCGGCAAGCCCAAGGTGTTTGGCGAGTGGGGTGTGGACATCACGCTGGTGGGGGCCGATGAGCTGCTGGAAGGTGAGCTCAAGGGTCGGCGCGCGCATCCCTACATCAATGAGACTCTCCGCGTGCGCATCAACGACCGCGATAAGCACATCGGTGAGCTGGAGGTCAATCAGATCATCAGCCACTTTGATTACATCTTCGGCGTGAACGATAACACCAAAGGCCTGTTCAACTTTGGCCTCACAAAGCAGCAGAAGCGTGAGGGTGAGGCTTTGAAGGCCGTGGGCGGCATGTTCAAGGAGGCCATCAAGGCTGCCAGAACCGGTGAGGTTTCCGAGGATGCCGAAGCCAAGGTTGCCGATGCCATGAGCAAGGTGGACGACGCGGCCACTTCCGGTCTTGCCAAGTACAGCCGCCTGGCTGACGAAGCCGAGGCCAAAATCTGACGCATCTTTACTCATAAGGAGGAAAGGGAAATGAAAAAACTTATTGCACTTTTGTTGGCTCTGCTTATGGTTCTGAGCCTGGCCGCCTGCGGCGGAACCAGCGATCCTGTTGCGCCGGATGCTGGCAATGACGCTTCCACGGAAAAGAACCCCGCCCCCGACAAAGTTACGGAGACGGATGAAGGCCTGACCGTTCACGAAAACACCTTTTTTACGGTTGGGTACAAGGAAGAGGACGGCTGGACACTGGCAGAAGATGACATTGAGGCTTATGAGGGCGGCGGCTATGCCTACCTGCGGATTCTGGACGAGGATGGCTACACCGGACTTTTAGTGTACATTGAAGCCTATGAAGAGAG
>JAZSCJ010000094.1:0-15028 GCA_045602885.1 Oscillospiraceae bacterium | reverse complement strand
CCCGTGATGCGCTGGGCTTTGCGCTGATGAGCCTGGGCTACTCGGTCAACACCACCAACGAAGCCGAGATCCGCGAGGCCTTCCAGAAGCTGTCGGATGCCACCGCCAACGGCGTCTACCAGGGCAAGGTCATGGACCAGGTGTACCAGAAAATGGAGGGCGGCAACGCTGCCATTGCCACCTATTACGCCGGCGATTATCTGACTATGCTTGAAAACAACGAAGATTTGGCGTATACTGTACCTGAGGAAGGCTCCAACTGGTTTGTCGATGCCATGTGTGTGCTGAAAAACGCACAAAACAAAGAAGAAGCCGAAGCATGGATCAACTTCATCGCTTCGACCGAAGCCAATCTGGCCAACATGGATTACATCTGGTACGCTTCGCCCAACACCGAGGCTCTGGAGCAGTATCCCGCCTACTACGAAGAAACCTATGGTGAGCCCCTCGATCAAGAGCTGTATGAGATCATGGCCGCACCCCAGGAGGTTCTGGATCGTTGCGAAGCCTATCTGGTGCTCCCCCCCGAAACCCGTGCGCTCTATAACGATCTCTGGATCCAGCTGGGTATTTAATCGTATATAATTTTTTTATGGGAGGTATTCAATATGTCCATCGAAATTGGCTTGAAGGGTCACGCTGAAGCAACCGTATCGTTCAAGGACACCGCTTCCGCGGTAGGGTCCGGTCTGGTTCCCGTTTTCTCCACCCCCTCCATGGCGGCACTGATGGAGCAGGCCTGTGTCGTCTCTTTGACCGAGCATCTGGAAGAAGGTCAAGGCTCCGTGGGCGTTCATTTGGACATCTCCCACGACGCCGCCTCTCCCATGGGCATGAATGTCCGGGCAGAGAGCGAAGTGACCGAAGTCGACGGCAAATTTATCACATTTGCCGTATCCGCCTATGACGAAGTCGGCCCGATCGGCCACGGAACTCATAAGCGTGCTCTGGTCACCATTGACCGCTTTCTGGAGAAAGTGTCCAACAAGAAGGCTTAAATACCACGTAAAAAGGCTCGCCGTACGGCGAGTCTTTTTTATGTTCTTATCGTCTTTTCTTGCGTGCGTTTGGCTTGGGTTTTGCCTTGGCCCAGCCTGCTTTTTTCTTCTGGGGTGACGCGCTTTTTTGTCCTTCTTTTTTGCGTACGTTGTCCGCTTTTCCCCCGGTTCGGGTCTGCGTTTTACCCTCCGGGCCATGACGCTTGCCGCCCTCGGGACGCTCGGGCCGCACAAGGCAGTTCTTGCCATAACCGATCAGATCTTCCCGACCGGCCTGCTGGAGCGCTTCCACAACCAAGCGGCGCTTTTCAGGGCGCTTCCATTGCATCAGCGCACGCTGCATGGCTTTTTCATGGGGATCGGTGGGTACATAGACCGGCTGCATGGTGCGTGGATCGATGCCGGTATAGTACATACAGGTGGACAGCGTGCCCGGAGTGGGGTAAAAATCCTGTACCTGCTCCGGCTGGCGGCCGTTCCGATTGAGCCACTCGGCCAAGCGTACCGCATCCTGCAAGGTACAGCCCGGATGAGAGGAAATCAGATAGGGCACCAAATACTGCTCTTTCCCATGCTTTTGATTTAGCCGTTGGAACTTATCCTTGAACCGTTCGTATGTCTGGATATGCGGCTTTCCCATATAATCCAGCACGCTGTTCACACAATGCTCAGGCGCAACCTTCAACTGGCCGGACACATGGTGCTTGACCAGTTCTGAGAAAAATTCTCCGTTCTTGTCCTTGAGCAGGTAGTCAAAGCGAATGCCGGAGCGAATAAACACCTTTTTGATGCCGGGAATCTCCCGCACCTTGCGCAGCAGCGCCAGATAATCGCTTTGGTCGGCATCCAGATTGGGGCACGGCTCGGGCGCCAGACAGGCCCGGTTTCTGCACAGGCCGGCCTTCATTTGCTTGGAACAGGCCGGATGGCGGAAATTGGCCGTCGGACCACCCACATCATGGATATACCCCTTAAAACCGGGGTGCTTGGTCAAGGCCGTCGCCTCACGCACCACACTTTCGTGGCTGCGGGAGGATATGATGCGCCCCTGATGGAAGGCCAGCGAGCAGAAATTACATGCGCCAAAGCAGCCACGGTTGTGAATTACCGAGAAGCGCACTTCCTCAATGGAGGGCACGCCGCCCATGGCGTCATACATAGGGTGCGGCTCACGCATATAGGGCAGCTCGGCCACAAAGTCCATTTCCCGGGTGGTCAGCGGCATGGAGGGCGGATTAACCACCAGCATTTGGGTGCCGTGGCGCTGCAAGATCGCCTTGCCACGAATGGGGTCGTGTTCCTCGTACTGGATCTTGTTTGCCTCGGCGTAGGCCGTCTTATCGGCGCAAACCTGTTCAAAGGAAGGGCACTCCACCTTGGGATAGGCACAATCGGCCGCGCTGGACGCCAAAAAGGCGGTGCCACGCACATCGGTGATCTGGCTGACCGGCGTGCCGGATGCCAGCCGGGCGGCGATCTCTCGCATGGAGGTTTCCCCCATGCCATAGGACAGCAGATCGGCACCGCTGTCCAGTAAGATGGAACGGCGCACCTTATCTTCCCAATAGTCATAGTGTGCAAAGCGGCGCAGCGAGGCTTCCAGTCCACCGATCACGATGGGAATGTCACCAAAGGCTTCCCGTACCTTGTTGGCATAGACGATGGTAGCCCGGTCGGGGCGCAATCCGGTTCGGTTGGCAGGTGAATAGGCATCGGTTTGGCGGCGGCGTTTAGCCACCGTGTAATGCGCCACCATAGAGTCAATATTTCCGCCCGACAGCATTACTCCAAAGCGTGGTTTTCCAAGCGCTGTAAAGGAAGATAGATTGCGCCAATCCGGCTGGGCCAGAATGGCAACGCGATACCCCTCGGCCTCCAGCAAGCGACTGATGATCGCCGTGCCGAAGGACGGATGGTCCACATATGCATCGCCGGTAATGATCAAAAAGTCATACCATTCCCAGCCACGCGCAATCATATCCTGTTTGCAAACGGGCAAAAATTCGGTGTTCATAAAACTCCTTTAGTGTTCGTATCCAATGTACTTTTCCATAATATCCAGCGGCACACGAGAGCCGGGATCCTCTCCGATTTTGCGGAAACCGTGGCGCTGATAGAACCGCTGCGCAATGAGGTTGTCGGGCGCACAGCGCAGACGCAGATATTTGCGTCCCAAGGGGCGATACACCGAAACAGCCTGCCCCAAAAGCTGTACTCCCAACCCTTTTTTGCGGTATTCCGGCAGCATGTACACGAAGGGGATATTGCCTACCCCCTTCTCGGCGTCACGGCGGATGTCCAACTGCAACAAGCCCACCGGGTGCTCCTCCTGCATGACCTGCACGACCGAGCGCGGATCATACGCGGCATGAGCCTGGGCATCCCGTAAAAAGGCATCGCCGTCAAAATGCAGCATACTGCCGTGGATGTTCAGCCAGGCTTCCTCTCGGGCATCGTAATAAAATTGGCTGTCATGCTCCATGTCCAACGGACGGAACCACAGGTTTGCGTCGGCGGCACAACCACCCTTACGCCACCAACTCTGCCGGGCAAAAGTAGATGCCTCCTCCGAAAGGTGGGAGTTGTCGTTGAAAAAAACCGTTTTGACCTGTTCGCCGTCTACTTCCAGCAGACTTACCGCCGTATTGTCCCCATGGGGTACCTTTTCGCAGGTCTCCTCGATGGGAATACCTTCAAAATGTGCAATGACATTGCGAATAGCCGTACCGTGGGTAAACACGGCAACCGTCTCTCCGGGATGACTGGCGGCGATCTTCAAGATGGCTTGTGCCATCCGTTGACGCAGCTGCAAAAAGGTCTCACTGCCTTGATAGGCAAAGGCCGGATCGTTGCGGTTGAACAGCGCCATCTGCGCTTTGTCCAGACGCTCGGCCTCAGCCCAGGTCATATCTTCCCAAGCGCCCATCCCGATCTCACGCAAAGCCTGTCGGGTGTTCAGCTCCAAGCCTTTTGGCTCGTAGATCGCCTTGGCCGTCGTACGGGTGCGGAACAGGTCGCTGGAATAAACGGCATCCACCGAAATGGTCTGAAACCGTTCCTGCAAAGCGGCTATTTGCCGATATCCGTTTTCGGTAATCAAGCTGTCGTACCAGCCATGAATACGGCGATACAGATTGCCTTCGGCCTCCGCATGACGAATGAGATATACTTTTGTTACTGCCACGGCTTCACACTTCCTGTAAGGTCAGATACCTTGTCAAGCTTTTTGTTGCAAGCAATTGCCGCCAACTCATCGCGCACGCTAATCGGTGCATACGGGTCAGCAAAGCAAGCGGTACCCACCGCTACCGCAGTAGCACCAGCCATCATCAGCTGACAGGCATCGGTGCCCTTGGACACGCCGCCCATACCCAAAATGGGGAGTTTAACAGCATTAGCCACCTCCCACACCATGCGCACGGCAACCGGCAGTACCGCAGGGCCGGACAGGCCGCCGGTGTTCATCTTCAGAATGGGGCGGCCGGTATTGATATCGATGCGCATACCACGCAGGGTGTTGATCAACGAAAGTGCGTCCGCACCGGCACCCTCAATGGCCCGGGCAATTTCGGTCACGTCGGTCACATTGGGGGACATTTTCACCATAACGGGCACATTTCCGGCGTGCTTCTTGGCTACCTCGGTCACCTCGGCCGCCAACTCGGGCTTGGTGCCGTAAGCCAAACCACCTGCCTTGACGTTGGGACAGGAAATATTGACCTCGATCATATCCACGCTGGCCGCGGCCAGCTTTTCGCACATGATGCCGTACTCCTCGGGGGTGTTGCCCGAGATATTGGCAATGATTTTTACGTCATACTGACGCAAAAAGGGCATCTCTTCCTCAATGAAGGCATCCACGCCGGGATTTTGCAGCCCAACCGAGTTCAGGATCCCCATAGGCGTTTCGGCGATGCGAGGGGCAGGGTTGCCCTCCCGGCGGTGCAACGTCAGCCCCTTGGCGCAGATGCCGCCCAATTCGGACAGATCATAGAACTGGCTGTATTCCCGGCCAAAGCCGAAGGTGCCGGAAGCCACTACAATGGGGTTTTTCATGACCATGCCGGCCAGATTGACACTCAAATCAAGCATTCCAGTCCACCTCCTTGGAATCGAACACCGGGCCGTCCTTGCAGGCATGCTTGCGGGTACCATCGGCCATATCACAGGCACAGACCAAACAAGCGCCCACACCGCAACCCATGCGCTCTTCCATGGAAACAAAGCAGGCAACGCCAAATTCCTCGGCTACCTTAGCCACATTGCGCAACATGGGCTTGGGGCCGCAGGTCAGTACGCCGTCATAGGCGCAGTCCTGCTCCAGCACCTGGCGCACCAGCGCATCCACAAACCCGTGGTGACCCAGCGAGCCGTCGTCGGTGGCAACCAGCACCTTGGCGCACGCATCCGCAAAGCAATCCTGCAAAATAATCTTATCCGCCGAGCGTCCACCCAGAATGGCCGTGGAGCGACCCGTGGTGTACTGAGCGCAACCCAGCATGGGAGGAATTCCGATGCCGCCGCCTACCAAAAGATAGCGGCCATCCGGCTTCATGGTAAAGCCATTACCGGCCAGACCGAGCACATCCAACTCCTCGCCCACTTCCCGCTTGGCCAGCCAGTCGGTACCTTCGCCGCGCACCTCAAACACAATGGAGAGCGTATCCTCCGGCTGATCTTCCATGCAGGTGCAAACCGAAATCGGGCGGCGCAGCAGCAGACCCTCACCGCATTTGATATGGACAAACTGGCCGGGATTCTTGAAGGAAGTGCGCACCATGTCGCCCACTTCCAACACCATATGGACGGCGTCTCCCATCATCTGCTTGGAGACGATCTTACACTTACGTTCTACTTTCACAAAAACACACCCTTTACACCACAGTCACAAAGCGCTTAATGTCATCGCGCATGGCAATGGCCGCGTTGCGTGCGGCATCGCCAAAGTCGTGACCGTCGCCGCCCGTTTTCTTCCATGCGCACATGATGCCACGGGAGGAATTGACGATTGCGCCGTGGCCGTACTTGTCAAAGGCGTACTGCACGTCCTCGGCCGTACCACCCTGTGCGCCATAGCCGGGCACCAGGAAGAAGGTATGCTCCAGACGCTTACGCAGGGCACGAATGTCCGAAGGATAGGTGGCACCGGTAACCGCACCGGCTATGGTATAGCCGTACTTGCCCTCGGTGCCCTTGGCGATGCGCTCGTTCAGATCGCCCATGACCTGATAGACCAGACGGTCACCGGCCACAATGTCCTGCAACTCGCCCGAGCCGGGGTTGGAGGTCTTGACCAGCACAAAAACCGTCTTATTCTCCGCTTTGGCAGCCTCCAGGAAAGGATTAATGGAATCGGAGCCCATATAGCCGTTGAGCGTCACACAATCGGCATCAAAGGTCTTGAACACCTGCCCCTCGATGGGCGTGCCGGACAGCCACCCCTCGGCATAGGAGGTCGCCGTCGAGCCAATATCGCCGCGCTTGATGTCAGCAATAACATACAGACCCTTGCTCTTGGCATACCGAATGGTGCGCTCCAGCATCTCCATGCCCTGCCAACCAAGATTTTCATAGTAGGCCGCCTGGGGCTTGACCGCAGGCACCACATCGCACAGCGCATCGATCAGACCCACGTTAAACTGATAAATGGCTTCGCAAGCGCCCTTGATCCCCACGCCGTATTCCTTGAATGCGGCCTGGCGAATGTGCTCGGGCACATACTCAATACGGGCATCCAGCCCGGCCACGGTGGGATTCTTCTTGGCGCGGATTTTATCTTGCAGTACATCAAACGACATGGTCATCTTCCTCTTTCTATTCTAAAACTTACTGATCTTGATAAATAACATGGCCACCAACAATGGTGCATTTGACCTTTCCCTTGAACGTATGACCGCCATAGGGGGTGTTGCGTCCCTTGGACGCAAACTGCTCAGGCCGAACGACCCATTCTTCGTTGGGGTCGAACACCAACACATCGGCATCGCAGCCTACCGTAAGGCGACCCGATTCAAGCCCCAAAATACGGGCCGGTGCTACCGTCATCTTGCCGAGAATGGACGGCAAGTCCATTTCCCCGGTGTGGTACAGCGCCGTCAGCGTGACTGCCAGAGAGGTTTCCAGTCCTACCATTCCGCTGGGCGCCTCGGTCAAGGGCCGGGCTTTCTCTTCGGCCGAATGGGGGGCATGGTCAGTCACAATGGCATCAATGGTACCGTCCTTGAGTCCGGCCAGAATACCCTTTACATCCTCGGGCGTGCGCAGCGGCGGATTGACACGCGCCATGGTACCCTGCGTCAGCACCTCTTCTTCGGTCAAGGTAAAATACTGCGGGCAGGTCTCGCAGGTAATGGGCACGCCTTTTTTCTTGAATTGCCGCACAATATCCACCGAGCGGGCCGTGGAAACATGGCAGATGTGTACCGCGCAGCCGGTCTCCTCGGCCAGCATGGCATCGCGCATGACCATCAGTTCCTCTGCAATAGCCGGGCGGCCGGGTATACCCAGCTTGCGGGATACTTCACCTTCATTGACCGCATGGTTGCATACCATGCCCGCATCCTCCGAATGGGACAGCAGCGGCAGATTGTATTGCTTGGCCTGCAGCATGGCGTTTCGCACCAGATTGGCGTCCTGAATGGGTACGCCGTCATCCGACAGGGCCACTACCCCGGCCTGCACCAGAGCCTTTGCGTCCGTCAGCTCCTCCCCCTTCTGTCCACGGGTCACAGCCGCCAGAGGAAGCACACGGACACCGCAGGCCTTTTCCGCCTGCTTGCGCACAAATTCCACCCATTCGGGCGTGTCGATGACCGGCTTGGTGTTGGGCATACAGGCAAGGGTGGTCACGCCGCCCCGCGCTGCCGCCGCGCAGCCGGTTTCAATGGTTTCCTTATATTCAAAGCCCGGCTCACGCAGATGCACGTGCATATCCAGCAGGCCTGCACAAACTACCATACCCCCGGCGTCGATAACCCGAGCGTCCGGCACTTGCAGGTCGGTTCCAATCGCCGCAACCTTACCATTTTCAATGAAAACATCGGCAATCGCTTCGGTTTTTTCCACGGGATCGATCAGACGGCCGTGCTGAATCAAAAGCTTCAAGGGATGTTCCTCCTCTACCCTTTTGTTATACTTTGCGGGAAACAAAATGGGCTGTATTTATCAAAAAATCCAGCCGTTTCACGGAAATGAAATGGCGTGAACGATGCCACGCGCAAAAGCGGCATCTTACTATATTCATTAAACTTTATTATATCGAAAAGCACATTAATTAGCAATGAAATTTTCCGTGTTTTCGGACATAATAGAATTCGGGGTGAGAAAGTGGAACACAATCATTATTTACGGGCCGTCGGCCTTGGTATGCTGGCTGGTGCCGCAGTGGGAATGATGGTCAGTCCCGGCAGAACGCAACTCAAGCGCACCGCAAACAAGGCCGTTCAGGCGGTCGGAAACGCCGCAGAGAATCTTTCTGAAGCCATGAACATGAACCATTGACAACGCCAAATGCGCACCCTGTGTAAAACACAGGGTGCGCATTGCTTAATGGATTTGGATGGAATAGCCGTCCAGCAGACGAACCTCTTCTCCCTCGACAAGAATTTCATGCTCAATGGTCACACGCTGACCGGGGTTCAAAGTTACTACCTCGGGGTATTCCCCTGCCGAAACGGCGTAAAACACAAGCTCGTTCTCCAGTCGGATGCAGAAGTAGGTAGTACCCTCCACCACCATGGTACGAATCTCATCTACGACGCCGGTCACTTCGGTCTGCGGCAGTTGTTCCTGCGTGGTAATTCCGGTTTCATCCAGCAGCTTCAGATAGTTCTTTTCACACTCGGCCACAGTCACGCCGGTGGCGACAATGTGATACTGCGCCACATTGACCATAGCATACTGCTTGACCAGCTCGGACGCGTCTTTCAGCGACATGAAATAGGTGGGCTCCCCTGCCACATTCAGCAGCAGCGGGAAGGTGGCTCTATAGCCCAAATCCTGCACCACGCCTTGAGCCGAGCTTTGGGCCGAGGTCTCTACCGCACCGGGGGCAGCATAATAGGTGGTCTCCTTGGTGCGCTGGTTGGACAGCAAAAAGCCGATGTTGGACTGGTCGGAAGAAACCGAGGTAACGCCGGTGTACATATACACATCGTCATTCATGGCAATGTAGTTGTAACCCGACGTGGTCACCGTTACATTCTTCTGTCCAAAGATGGAATTGAAGAAACCATTGACATAGGTGCCGTGATAGTCGTACTGTTCGGTGATCAGTTCGGCCAGATAGACACGGTCCACCCAGGTCGGGATCTCGGCGCTGGCATAGTAGCGGCACTCGCCGGTAATGGCGTCCACCAAAACGGCGCCGTCAATGTCCCGGCCGCCAAACAGTCCGATGGTCTTGACCAGCTTGGGGCACACCCAATAGGGGTGGCCGCTCTCGTCAATTTCAAAGGTGGACGCAGTAAACATATAGGTGGGATAGTGGAAGCGCAGGTGGCGATCCAGTCGGCGGTTAAACAGCTCGCTGGGCGAATACCGGATCCCTTCCAGTCCCAGATCGGATAGACGCACCACATCCACCTCCTGGGTCACCATGTCGATACGGATATAGGCCGGCAAACCCTCCGAGCGGTTGTTCAACCACTTGAAAAAGTCACCGTACTGAAGATAGGTCACACGCACCGGGCGGCCCAGATAGTTGATCTGCGTATAGTCGTCCGACACCTCAAACTGGCTGACCATATCAGACAGCTCACCCAGCTTGCGATCGCCCAGGCGCTGAGCCGAATCCTTGTCCAGCATGGGGATCTCATCGTAAGACACTTCTGCAATATCGACGGAAAAGTTTCCGGTTTCTACCGTCAGCAGATCCCGATAGGCACCGGCCCGGAAAATCGGCATGGAAACCACCGATCCGAACAGGGCGACCAGAATCAGCAGCGCAAATAAAATGCCAATGGGCAGGCATTGCGTCTTGATGAACCGAAAGTATTCCCGGATTCCTTTGCTGCGATCCAGATTCATGCCGGAAGTAACCAGCGCACTGAGGAAGTACACGATACAAAGAATGCCAACAAAGGCGTAAAACGCGTTGTCCTTCAGATTGATCGCAGGCAAAGCCACATAGAAATAGACCGCGCCGACAATCAAGGTAACCAAAATGTTGACCAGGATCTTGCCGCCCTTACTCTTGGGGCCGCGCTTCTTTTTCATATTTTGTTCCATACGATGCTCCTTTTCTGACGGGATACGTACTCAGATTATACCCAACTTCAAGGCAAACCGCAACAAAAAGCGATTGAAATTCCTGCAATCCTTAGAAAAAGGTGATTCTCCCTTTCTCCCCCAATTGATTGGGGATGATGCCCATTCTGCGCATGATGGGCAACAGCGCCGCAAACAGCACCACCAGCATAATTGTCTGCACCGGAAGCATCACGGCGTTTTTTACCAGACTGGTGGACATATAGTAGATATATCCCTTGCTCAACAGGATGGCACTCCAGAGCGAGCCCAAAAAGACGTTTAGTACATTGGTGATCAACTTGGCCAGAAAGATGCGCAGTACGGTCACCCGGGTACGATAGAGAAACAGCGCATAAATCAGCGTTCCCAACATCGTGGTCAACGCATAGCCCGGGAAATACGCCCCTTTGGGGTTGATCAGGAAAGATACGGTATCCTCCGCCAGTCCGAACACCAGCGCATTGACCGGGCCGCACACCAGCGCACACAGAGATCGGGCGAGAAAGCCCCAGGTCACGCGCACTCCATCGGTAATGGGAATTGATGGGATGTAGGACAGCGCCAGACAGGCGGCAATCATCAGCGCGGAAAAAACCAACTTGCGCAGATTTTTGAAATCTGCCGTTGCCTGCCTCCAGTAGGCCGCGGAAAAGGGGGTGTGATAAATGTGCATAAAAATGCCTCCTCTTTGTTTGGGCAGTCCGGTCAGCCGGAATTGCCGCACAAAGGGAGGAACCACACCCGATCTGCGGCAGCGGGATGCGGAATCTGCACTGCAGCCCCTTTGGGCCTTTCGTCCGGCGGACAACTCCCCGTCCCGTCGGCACTAAACGAAAGCATGGCTTTCCTACACACGCACATTCCTACTCTGCCTGTTTTTAGTAACTATATTCCATCTTTCGGCAAAATGCAAGCAAAAAAGAAGCGTGAGTGCCATATTATGACACTCACGCCCAATGCTTCACTATGTTTTTCAAATTTCGCCGGCACTTGCCTTCTCAAAATGGCGGTTGATCTGCTCAGTAAACTCCAGAGCCGCATTGTGGCCCATTTTCTTGTTGCGGTTGTTCATGGCCGCCACTTCCAGGATAACTGCCAGATTTCGTCCCGGTTTTACAGGGATTGTAAGGGTCGGAAGCTTTACATCCAAAATATCGATGAACTGCTCGTCCACTCCCAGTCGATCGTAAACGGCGTCATCCCGCCACGGCTCCAGATTGATGACCATATCAATGGTAGCCTCTTTTCGGATGGAACTCATACCAAACAGGCGATGTACATCGACCACACCAATGCCACGCAGCTCCATGTAGTGGCGAATCAATTCGGGTGCTGTGCCCAGCAGCTTTTCTTTGCTGATGCGGCGAATCTCCACGGCATCATCGGCAATCAGACGGTGGCCGCGCTTGACCAATTCAATGGCAGTCTCGCTCTTACCCACGCCCGATTCACCCATAAGCAAAATGCCTTCGCCGTAAACCTCGACCAATACGCCATGGCGCGTGATACGGGGACAAAGCATATTGCGCAGATGGGCAATGATGGCCGACATAATATAAGATGTCGTTTCGGTGGTGCGCAAAATGGTCCGGCCATGCTTCTTGGCCATTTCCAGACACTCCGGAAAAATCTCCAGCCCATGTGCAAAAATGATGGCTGGGATATCCCAGGAAAACAACTGGTCCACGCTGCGCAGGCGCTCCTCATTGGACAGCTTGCTCAGATAGGTCGTTTCTACCATTCCGATCAGCTGGATGCGTTGCGGCACGAAATAGTCAAAAAAGCCGGCCAACTGAAGCCCGGGGCGGTTGACATCTTCGGTCTTGATTTTTATGTTCTCGAATCCCTCCGGCGCATAGATCACTTCCAGATTGAATTCTTGAACGATATTGCCCAAGAGGACGTGATAGCGGTTTTCCAACGGGCATCCCTCTTTCCGAACCATAAATTTTCCCGGCTCAAGGTATTCTTGTTTTCAGTATAACCGTTTTTCACCTCTTTGGCAATAAGCGAAAATATTTTGAATTTCTTGTTGACATTCCATTTCGGTTTTAGTATAATAACCAAGTCGCCTGACCAAAAGGCGTCGCAACAGGGGAGCATAGCTCAGCTGGGAGAGCGCATGCCTTACAAGCATGATGTCACAGGTTCGAGCCCTGTTGTTCCCACCATATGGCGCGGTAGTTCAGTTGGTTAGAACGCCGGCCTGTCACGCCGGAGGTCGAGGGTTCAAGTCCCTTCCGCGTCGCCATATGCCTCTGTAGCTCAGTTGGTAGAGCAGCGGACTGAAAATCCGCGTGTCGCTGGTTCGATTCCGGCCGGAGGCACCACTTCCCCATAAATGCAAATTTGTGGGGAGTTTATGCGGGTGTAGCTCATCTGGTAGAGCGCCACCTTGCCAAGGTGGAGGTAGCGAGTTCGAGCCTCGTCACCCGCTCCAAAAGAAATGCGAATGACCACAAAAGTCTTTCGCATTTCTTTTGGATTACCGCATAAATTTCAATATGGTGCCATAGCCAAGTGGTAAGGCAGAGCTCTGCAAAAGCTCCACCCCCAGTTCAAATCTGGGTGGCACCTCCAGAAAACATCCTCAGACTTACGTCTGAGGATGTTTTTTCTTATTCTCGCAGTATTTCATACGCATCTCTTTTGAAAAATTTGCACAATTCTTTCCCTAATTTGAAAAAGAAATTTTTCCACTATTGACAAAATATGCAAAGTTTTGTAATATGTTATTAAATTCGCAACAAATTTAAAAAGGATGTGTAACTGTTATGAAATTGACCCATGGCGCACAAACCGTCGAATCCATTCCCGGAAAGCGTATTCTGAAGTCCGGCGCCGTTGGTTCTACCAACGCCGAAGAAGTCAAGTGGTTGACCAATACGCTGGTCAGTTCCGCTTCGGCCTGGAAGACTCTGGGCTGGGCTTACATCGTTGACATCAGCAAGATGTCTCCGGTCACGCCCGATGTCAGCCAGGAGCTGGTCAGCCTTCATAAGCAGCTTACTGCGGCCGGCTGCAAGGCCATGGCCTTCATTGACCGCGGCGCGTTCTTCACCGCCGCACAGGCCAAGGAACACCAGAAGCAGTCCAACGCTCAGATTCAGGAAGGCCACTTCAATAAGGAAGAAGATGCCCTTGCCTGGATCGCGGGCATTCTCGGTTAACCCCCCTCCTCTCCATATAAAGCATTGAACCTATCCCGACTTTTTACAGGTCGGGATAGGTTCGTTTTATGGCAAATTTGTATCGTACAATTCTGGCACCAAATCGAATAGAATAATCTCAAGATTCCGATCCCAGTGTTACTTTAACCGTATGTACCCCACGATTTCTGAAATAACCCACGTTTACTGTATCACCACCGGCATAGAAACTCAGTGCCTCTGCCAGCTCTTCGGTCGACTTTACGCGAATACCATCCACCGAAGTAATCACATCGCCGGGAAGCAATCCTGCTTTTGCGGCGGGCCCCTCATCGTCGATATTCAAAAGATAGATCCCATCCGTCAGCGCCGCCCGCTGAGCTTGACTTGCATCTAAAGTTTCCGGTGTAACGCCCAGATAGGCACGACTGCGCGTTGCCGCCTTTGCAACGATGTCCTCCAAGAGTTCTTTCACATCATCGATCGGAATCGCAAACCCCAACCCTTCCAACAATTCATTGGAATACGTAGTATATTTTGCGGCCACAATACCGATCAACTCACCCGATTGATTGAACAGCGGCCCACCGGAATTCCCCGGATTAATGGGCGCATCGGTTTGTATCATATTTCGCAACGTCCCACCAATCTCAATGGATCTGGCTTCACTGGAAATCATGCCGCCCCCCATCGAAAATGCCAATTGCCCCAAGGGGCTGCCGATCACTCGCACCGGATCTCCCACTTGAATGCGACTACTATCACCCAGAACCACAGGCACAAGACCGGTTACATCAGTTTGCAGCACCGCAATATCATATTCATCGCTGCTCCCCACAAGAACAGCCATTGTTTCCTTCCCATCATAAAATGTAACGCGAATGCGTTTGGCATCTTTTATAACGTGAGAATTCGTCACGATACAGTCATTGAGGGGTATCCAAAAACAGAGCGCAAGGATGCCGCAGACGGTTACTGGCTTTTGGATTACGATGCAAGTGCCAAGCTGATAAAAGAGAGCTTCTACAGCAATGAAAACGTACTGTCTCATTACGGTACCTATGAGTACAATGATGCCGGTGAGCTTGTGAAATACAGCTCTTACTCGGCTGAAGGAAGTTTAATTGGCTATTACATTTATGAAGGAGCAGACGAGCACGGAAACGTTACACAATGTTGGTATAACGCTTCCGGATCGCTTGAAGCCAGAGAAGTAACCACCCCAAAAAACGAACTCCTTTGCTATGATAGTGAAGGCACGTTGCTTAAAAAGATCATCCGCAACAGCGACGGCAGTTGGAACAAAGAGATCTTCTATAATTCCGATGGTACAGTTCGTGAAGAAATCGAACATTAAAGCCGAAAGAGAGAACAAACATGAAAAAGTACGTATCCTTTTGTATCACGATAATAATATGTTTGAGTTTATGTGCCTGTGGCAAAACCGAGATGACCACGTGGCAGGAGCAGTACGATCTGGGTCTGCGCTACCTGTCCGAGGGCAATTACGAAGAGGCCATCATCGCCTTTACCGCCGCCATTGAAATCGACCCCAAGCAGGAACTGGCCTACATCAGTCTGGCGCAGGTCTACTCCGAGCAGGGCGACGCCGACAAGGCCGCCGAGATTTTG